>DASUAC010000628.1:0-5984 GCA_035763985.1 Jatrophihabitans sp.
CAGCCTGGCCAGCAGCGGGCTGAGCGCGCCGCCGAGCAGCGGGGCCACCACGGCCAGCGGCAGGCTCGCGTGCAGCGTGATCAAGGCCGGCTCACCCGCCATGCGGACCGTCGGGTCCGGCCCACCCGCGGTCGGGTCCGCTCACCCGCGGTCGGGTCCGGCTCACCCGCGGTCGGGTGCGGCCCATCGGCCGTCGGGGCCGGCTCATCCGTGTAGCGCGGTCAGGTCGTCGGCGTCCACGCAGCGGTAGTGCTGCGCCGCCCGTACCGCGATGGTCAGGAACACCGCGGTGACCGCCACCCCGATCACGATCGCGGTCAGGCAGAAGTTCTGCAGGACCGGATCCGCCACCGGGCCGTTGACCAGGTCCTGCGGGCTCTGGCCCTTGGGCGGGCCGGACAGCACCGGCGCGGTGGAGTGCCGCCGGTAGGCCATCGAGACCAGCAACAGGTAGCAGGATGCCTCCATCAGGGAAAGCCCGAGCACGATCTTCACCAGATCCCGGTGCATCATGATCAGCAGCAGGCCGAGGCTGAACACCGTTGCGGCGGCGAGGTAATTGGCCAGGATCATGCGTCCGGCTCCTGCTCGTCCGGCGCCCAGTCGTGGCCGATGCCGAGCAGGCTGAAGATGGCGATGGTCAGCCCGGTGGCCACTTCGACCAGCTCCGCGCCGGAGTAGAGCTGCTCGCTGCCGCCGGCCAGGATGCTGCCCGGTTCGGCCAGCCGCAGGAAGTTGGCGAACATCGATCCGGCCCGGGCCAGGCCGAGCACGCCGACCACGATGATCCCGATCGCGCCGGCCAGTTCCAGCGGCTCCAGCAGGTTGGGCCGGACCAGCCGGTTGATCCGCTGATGGCCCAGCGCGCCGTAGAGCAACAGCGCCACCCCGGTCAGCACCGCACCACCCGGGAAGCCGCCGCCCGGGGTGAATCCCCAGGCAGCCAGGTAGATCCCGGCCACGAACAGGAACACCGCGGACGTCCGGGCCGCGCCGCGGACCACCACGGTCATCGCCGCCGCCCGCTCCGGCGCCCGGGTGCCCAGGCCGATCGAGTCCGGATCCGCGGCCGGTGGCGGGCCCCCGGACGTCTCCTCGCCCTCCGCCGACTCGGTGCCGGCCTCCTCGGCGCGTTCGGCCGAGCGGGCCTCCGTCTCGCCCTGATCTGCTTGGTCCTGCGGGTCGATCTCGGCCTGCTCGCGCCGGCCCGCGGTCGCCTCACCGAGGTACTCGGCCCGCGGTTCCCGGCCGCGGCTCAGCACCACCACCGACAGCACGGCGGCCAGCAGCAGGAACGTCTCGCCGAAGGTGTCGAACCCGCGCGAGCCGTAGACGATCTCGCTGACCACCTCCTGCTGGCCCCACTTCGGCAGCGCGATCTGCATGGCATGCCGGGCGATTGCCGGCAGCGGCGCACCCTCGGTGGGCAGGCCGGTCAGCCCCAGCACGAACGCGGTGGCGACGGCCGCCATCAGCGCGGACGCCAGCACCGGCCGGTGCAGCGTGTGCGGTGGCCGGGCGTCCGGATGGCGCTGTTCAGTCATCCTCGGCCGCCGGCTCGCCGTACTCGCCCTGTTGATGCACGTCGGTTCGGATCTTGCTGATCGCGATGAGGTAAAGCACCGGGGTGGCGATCGAACCGACCACCACCTCGGCGTGCGCCACATCCGGCGCGTTCAGCACCACGAACAGCAACGACAGCGTGGTGCCCATGGCCGACAGCGCGATCACCGAGGCGATCCGGTTACGCAGCCAGACCACCAGCAGCGCGCTGATCACGATGACGGCCAGGCACAACAGGTCCAGGATCCAGAAGCCGGTCACGAGTCCGCCTGCCGCCGGGGCTCGTCGGTGACGGAGCCGGGTTGCCGGGGCTCGTCGGTGACCGAGCCGGACCACATCGGCACGCCCACCTTGTAGGCGGCCCGGGACAGCGCATGCGCGGTGGCCGAGCCGAGCAGCATGATCAGCAGCCCGACGAACAGCGCCCGGCCGGCGTACGCGGTGATCGGGCCTTCTGCCACCACCAGCCCGATCAGCAAAGGCAATGCGCCCATGGTGATGCTCTTGGACGAGCACTGCAGCCGGGTGTAGAGGTCGGGCATCCGCAGGATGCCGACCGCCGCGCTGAGTGAGAAGAACAGTCCGACCGCGCAGAGCACGGCCACCACGACGAGCGTCACAGGTACACCTCGCTCTTCGCGCGAGCGCTCATCGCCGCGCTCGCTCCGCTCCTCGAGACTTCGTCTCTGCGATGCTCACTCACAGCAATCCCCGTTCCAGGTAGCGCGCCCAGATCAGCGCAGCCAGGTAGCTGAACGACGCCATCCACAGCGCCACGTCGGCGTAGCTGCTCCGGTCGGCGAAGGCGGCGAAGAACAGCACCGCGATCGCGCACTGGGCCGAGATCGTGTTCAGCGCCAGGATCCGGTCGGCCACCGAGGGACCACGGGCCAGCCGGATCAGCAGCAGCAACGCGATGGCCAACTCGGCGATGCACACCACCTGCAGCAACGTCTTCATGTCCTGTCCTCACTCGGGTGGGTGCCGGGGTCGGCCAGCAGCGGGCCGAGCATGCCTTCGGTGCCGCCGGTGACCACCTCGGAGCGGTCGCTGCCCGGCGGCGGCACCTCGACGGCGTGGTACTGCAGCAGGTCGTGGCCGCGATCCAGATCCACCAGTTGGTTATCCACGATCAGCGAACTGAGGATGCCCACCCCGACCAGCCCGGCCTCGCCGGCCGTCCCGGTCGGCACCACCACCATGCCGGATCGCAGCGGCCGGCTGGGTGACCAGATCCGGCGTGCCAGCCGGAGGTTGGCCACCGCGATCCTGGCCGCGCAGACCAGCACCAGCCGCACCGCGGCCACCGCCCGGCGCGGCTGCAGCAGCGCCCACGGCCGGACCACCCCGTCCATCACCGGCAGCAGGATCGCGGCCATCAGCGCGCTCACCAGCGCGCCGCAGACGAGTTGTTCGGCCTGCACCGTCCAGGTCAAGACGAGCCAGGACGAGAATCCCCAGATGAACAGCGAACTGGTTGCCACCAGCCTGCTGCGCCACATCGCAGGTCGGCCCCTTCTGCGCACCGGTCGTTCAGGGACCGGATGGAAGCAGGCTCGCGGGTTGAGCTTGCGAGGAACGCTACTCCGATTCCCGCTGCTGTCGCGGACCGCCGGGATTAGGCTGGTGCTGCCAGGGTGAACCCGACCCCGCGGCGAGCAGTTCGGCCGTACGGAGGCGTCGTGTCGGTAGTCGGATTTCAGGATCTGCCGCTGGGTGACCGCAATCGCAGGTGGGACGGCACCGCGGCCGAGAAGCGGGTGCGCAAGTGGGCCGGTGCCCAGGACGAGCCGAACCAGAAGTACCGGCGGGCGCACGTCTGGTACGACGGGGAAGCCAAGGACAATTTCACCGCCTACAAGCTGCTGATCGCCGATGTGGTGGACGGTGAGTTGACCGCGATGCCGCGCGCCGTCATGGCGGCCGGCGCGATCATGCAGGGCTCCCGGGGCGGCGTCGAGCTGCCCGAGCGGGACATCGCCCGGGTGAAGAGCCACCTCGCCAAGTACTACCGGAAGATGGGCGAGACGCCACCCTGGCAGCGCTGATCGACAGGCCGGCGAAGCACGGTTCGGGCCACCTGGCGGTGCCGCGCCGGCGGCGTCCGGCAGGATGTGATGCGTGAGATTCCCTTTCCGGCCGCAATACGCGCGCCAGTATGCGGATCTGGCTCGGCTGCTGATGCGGTACGGCCGGTCGGATCTGGTGACCGGGGTGGGCCTGGACGAATTCGCCGGCCCGCTTCCGGAGGAACCGGCCGATGCCGAAGAAGCGGAGCGGGCGGCCCGGCTGGCTGCCGACCTGGAGCGGATGGGGCCGACCTACATCAAGTTCGGCCAGCTGCTGTCCACCCGGGTCGACCTGTTGCCGCCGGTGTACACCGAGGCGCTGACCCGGCTGCAGGACGACGTGGAGCCCTTTCCGTTCGCCGACGTGGAGCGGATCGTGATCGGGGAGCTGGGGGTCTCCCTCGGCCACGGCTTCGCCTCCTTCGACGAGACGCCGCTGGCGGCCGCCTCGCTGGCCCAGGTGCACCGGGCCGAGTTGCGCAGCGGCCGGCAGGTGGTGGTGAAGGTGCAGCGGCCGGACGTCCGGGAAGCGGTGCGCCAGGACATGGCCGCGCTCGGCGAGCTGGCCGAGTTCGCCGACGCCCACACCGAGGTCGGCCGGCGGTTCGGGCTGACCGAGCTGCTGGGCCAGTTCCGCCGTTCGCTGGCCGGGGAACTCGACTACCAGCGGGAGGCGGCCAACCTGGAACGGATCGCCGGCCAGCTCAGCGACCACCCGCGGCTGGTGGTGCCCGCTCCGGTGCCCGACTACAGCACCAGCCGGGTGCTGACCATGGACTTCATCGCCGGCCGCAAGCTCACCGACGTCGGCCCGCTCGGCCGGCTGGACATCGACGGCCCGGCGCTGGTGGCCGACCTGTTCCGCGGCTACCTGCAGATGATCCTCTCCGACGGCTTCTTCCACGCCGACCCGCACCCGGGCAACCTGCTGCTCACCCCCGATCACCGGATCGCGCTGATCGACCTGGGCATGGTGGGCACGGTAGCCCCGCAACTGCAGGACCAGATCGTCACCCTGCTGCTCGCGATCAGCGACGGGGACGGCCCCGGCGCGGCCCGGGTGCTGGCCAAGCTGGGCAGGCCGCTACCGGGCTACGACGAGCGGGCCTTCAGCACGGCCGCGGCCGACCTGGTCACCGCCGCGGTCGGCGCCGGCCACAGCGTGCAGGCCGGCCGGGTGATGGTCGAGCTCAGCCGGCTCTCCGGTGCCTGCGGGCTGCGGCCGCCCAGCGAGATGGCCATGATCGGCAAGGCGTTGCTCAGCCTGGACCAGGTCACCAACCACCTGGATCCCGGGTTCGTGCCCACCGAGGCGCTGCGCGCCAACGTCGGCGAGATCATGCAGGCCCGGATGCGCACCTCCCCGGGCAGCCTGCTCACCGCCGCGTTGGAGGCCAAGGACTTCGCCGCCCGGCTGCCGGGCCGGATCAACACCGTGCTGGACGGGCTGGCCGAAGGCAGCTTCACCATCAAGGTGGACGCGCTCGACGAGGTGCAGTTCCTGCACGTCCTGCAGCGGCTGGCGACCCGGTTGACGATGGGCATCGTGATCGCCGCACTCGTACTGGGTGCCGCGCTGATGATGCAGATCCCCACCAAATCCAGGATCCTGGGCTATCCGTCCATCGCCATGGTGCTGTTCCTGCTGGCCGCGCTGGCCGGTGCCGCGCTGCTGGCCTCGATCCTGCTCAACGACCGCCGGATCGCCCGTAAGTCCCGGGCCCAGCACGCCCATGAGGATTGAGCCGGTCGGTCAGCTGCCGGCCGCTGCCTGGTCCGGTGCGGGCTGGAACAGCTTCCACTGCCCCTCGGAGACGACCTCGACGGCGCCGTCGATCACCTTGACGGCGCTCTCGTCGTCGATCGCGTAGGTCGGCGCCGCGATCCTGGCCGCCCACTTCTGGGCATTGGCCAGGGAGGCGTCGGGATGGTCCGGGTGCTCCAGGTGTGGGATCACCGCGAAGTCGACGAGCCCCGCGCCCTGGCCGGTGACCAGGATCCGGTCGACGTCACCCTCGGCCGTGGTGAAGACGATGCGCTCGGACTTCAGCGGGCCGTCGTTGCCGCGGGGCGGTTCGGAGTAGGTCTCGGCGAAGGTGGCGGCGGCGGCGATGCTGCCGGCACTCACCCCCACGTAGACCGCCTCGGAGTGCAGCAGGCCGGCCACCCCGGTGCGCCGCAGCCAGTGGGCGAGGAACAGCGGGTCGCCGCCCCAGACCAGCAGCGCGTCGGCGTCCCGGACCGCCGGCTGCCACGCGGCCCCGTCGATGCTCGGCAGCGCGGTCAGTTCCAGGATCCCCAACGATTTCCAGCCCAAACCGGCCAACGGCGGGGCAGCCTGGCCGGAGATCG
>DASUAC010000629.1:0-3082 GCA_035763985.1 Jatrophihabitans sp.
GATCCCGGGCGGATATGGCCGGCGGCTCACTCATCGTCCGATGGTGGCCGTCCGGCAGCCGCACTCGCTGTCGCCTTCGCAGCCACACGACCGTTCGGTGCAGTAGCCCGCGACCAGGAACACGTCGCAGATCTCCCCGGCGTCGTCGGGGAATTCCACGGTGGCCAGGCAGCTCGGCCGGTTGCCGTGCAGCGGTCCGAGCGAGCCGTGCCGCAGCTCCAACTCGCCCCGGAACAGGCCCGGGTAATCGCGACCCGCGGTACAGACCACATCGATCCGCTCGCAGTCACAGCCGTGGCTGCCGGGCCGATGCCGGTGACCCTCCGGGAATACCCGGACGACCAGCACCGCGCCCGGCTCGGCGCACGGTGCCTCGACGAGCAACTGCAGCGACCGTACCGAGACCACCTTGCGGCCGGGCACGAACGGGAACATCGACGCCGACAGCGCCAGGTCGAAACGGCGCGACCAGGGCTCGCAGTCCGGGTCGGTACGCCGGAGTTCGGACCAGGCGGCCGGCAGATCCCGGCGCAGATCGAACAGCCGCAGGCCGTCGCCGGGCAGCCGGCAGCGGGCCTCCTCGGCCGCCGCGACGGCCAGCGCCTCGCCACCTTCCCGGGCCGTGTAGTTCAGGTGCAGCACCACGTCGGACAGCCCGTCGAAGTCGAAGAAGTTGGTCTCCGGCGGCAGCTCGATCCGCCACCGGCTGACCGCGCCGGCGAACTCGAACGGCAGGTACCGCTCGTCGTGGAAGCTCAGCTCGAACAGCCCGGAGTCGTTCTGCCCGCTGGAGGTGGCGATCGCCTCGGTGGCCGCGTACGAGCGAACCGCCCGGGCGTCCTCCGGCGCCAGCGGGTAGCCGGTGTCCCGGCCGGCCGAGCAACCACACCGGTCGGTCGGGCAGCGGTCGTCGCAGCAGCGCACCGGCGGCTCGACCAGCCGCGGCGAGACCCGGGTGCTGCTGCTGAGCAGGGTCAGCTTGCAGTGCACCCCGGTGTACGGCCCCACCACGGCCGGAATGGTCAGGCTGACGTTGCGCACCCGGCGCAGGTAATGGCCCGGATAGTCCAGGTCGAACAGCCATTCCGGCAGTTCGATCTCGGCCACCCCGCCGGCCTGCAGCCGGAGGAACTGCAGCGGGAAGCTGGTGCGCAGCGAGATGTGCTTGGTCAGCTCGTACTCCCGGCAGTTGCCGTCCAGGTAGGCCTGCTGCATCTGCCGGACCGCCAGGCCGAGCCGGTCACCGGCCAGCAGCCCCTCGTGCAGGCTGTCCCACGCCTGCTCCGGCAGGAACGACCGGGCGGTGTGCCCGAGTTCGTAGTTGAACGCCCGTTCGGCCTGCCCGGCGACCTGCCGGGCCAGTTCGTAGGACTGGTAGTACAGCGCCGCGGTTTCCCGCTGCAGATACAGGTAAAGCTGGTGGCTGGTGAACTTGTCGCGCAGGAAGATCTGCACCGCGACGGAGTTCTCCACCTGCCGCTGGGCGTTGTCCAGCCCACGGCCGGCCTGGTCGCGCCGGCGCTCGGCACCGAGGATCTGCCGCTCTATCTGCTGGATCTCGATCGTGATGATGTCGACCTGGTGCCGCCACTCCTGCTCCCGCCGGTCCCAGTTCGCTTCGGTCGCGGCCAGCCCGGCGCCGGAGGTGGCGATCTCGGCGAGGGCGTTCAGAATCCGCGCCGCGGTGGCGAAGCCGCCGGCCAGCTTGCTGCCCAGCGGCAGCTGGTTGAACTGCAGCGGGGTGCCGGCGATGCCGGCCACGCCGATCCAGAAGTCCGGCGAGATGCCGATGCCCTGGGCGATCGCCTCGGAGATGTTGCCGGCCGCCCGCGAGGCCATCGACACCCCGGTCAGCGACTCGTAGCCGATCTCCCCCGCGATCAGGCCGTCGGCGATCAGGTTCTGGTAGTACCGCAGCCGGGCCTGGGCGTTCTCCTTGCTCTTGTACAGCGCCTGCACCTGCCAGTCGGCGTCCCGGAGCTCGTTCTCCCGCACGTCGATGGTCAGCTCCAGCAGCTGCCGTTCCTGCGCCGCCCGCACCGCGGCCAGGTACTCCGCGTCCCCCTTCTCGTAGGCCGACAGCAGGGACGAGCCGAGCAGCCGGACCTCGGCGGCCAGCTCGGCCGCCTTGTCCGAGAGCACCTTGAACCGGTACGGCCGGCAGCCGCAGCAGCATTCCGAGACGCTGCCGCAGCCGCAGCCGCCGGTCGACCAGCCGTCCACCCGGCCGTCCTCGCCGAAGTAGCCGAGGTCGGCACCGATGCGCCGGCGCCGGCCGTTGAGCGTCCGATGGATCAGCATCCGCCGGTCGGCCAGGTTCTGATAGATCGACATCAGCCGTGGGTTGAGCCGGGCCGGGTTCGGCAGGAAGTCACCCAGCGTCGGCACCGGCACCTCGGCGCTGGGCGCAGTACCGGCCAGCACCGTCTTCGGCTCGCTGCCGAGGATCCGGCCGGCGACGTCCAGCAGCACGTCGGCCCGCCGGAACGCCTCGCCGTTGTTGCGGCAGATCAGCGCATCGGCCCAGCGCAGCAGGGTTTCCAGGTAATGCAGCAGGATCGCCCGTTGCCGGGCCTGCTCGTCGTCGGCCGCGATGGTCGGGCAGCACGGCAGATCGCCACCGCGCCGGTTGCTCACCGCGCGGATCTCCACCTCGCCGGGCTCGGTCCGGGGATGATCCGGGTTGCCCTGGTCGGTCGGCACCGGCAGCCGGTCGCACCGGGTCCAGGCGTTGTCGCCGGTCAGCGGAGCGCGCTGCAACTCGTACCACTTCAGTGCCGGCTCGAACCGGCAGTTGGCCGCCAGCGCACCGGCCACCGTGAGCGCGACCGAGAACATCGACAGCGGTTCCACCGGCGCGCCGGGGCAGACGTAGGCGAAGTACGGGTAGGCGTCCAGGTCGCCCGGGAAGCTGCCGGCCGACAGCGTGTCCGGCTGCACCACCAGCGGCAGCGCGAGCGCGGAGTCGGTGGCCAGGTCGTAGCGGAAGCCCGGCGGCGTCGAATCTCCGTAGCCGACCGGCACCGCGCCGCCGTGCACCTCGAACCGCAGCGAATCGCCCAGCCGGCCGGCGTAGTCCAGC
>DASUAC010000630.1:0-6028 GCA_035763985.1 Jatrophihabitans sp.
GGGCTGACCACGGCTCTCGGCCTGGCCGGACGCCGGGACGGCCGGTGGTACCTGGCCGCGTCGGCATGTTGCGCGGTGGCGATCGTGCTGCTGCCGCTGGCGGCGAGGTTGCACCGGGCGCGGGACTCGCCGGTGGCCAGGCTCGCGACGAGCCGGCCGGCGGTGACCGCCGAATTGACCGTCACCAGCGACCCGCGGCCCTTGACGGCTCGCGGGGTCTCCGGCATGCCACGCATCGCGGTGGATGCCCGGTTGCGCAGTGTGCAGCTGACCCGCGGCGTGCAATCGTCCAGCGGTGCGCAGTCGTCCGGCGGTGCGCAGTCATCCGGCAGTGCGCAGTCGTCCGGCGGCGCGCAGTCGGCCGGCCGAGCCACGCCGGTCTCCGGCGCGGTGCTGGTGCTTGCCGCGGCCGACGGCTGGCGAGCGATTCTGCCCGGACAACGGGTCCGGCTGACCGGCCGGTTGGCGCCGCCGCTGTCCGGGGATCTGCTGACCGCGGTGCTGACGGCCGACTCGCCGCCCGAGCTGCTGGGCCAGCCACCGCCGTGGCAGCGGCTGGCCGGCGCGGTCCGCTCCGGCCTGCAACGTGCATCGGCCGGCCTGCCGGCGCTACCGCGTGGCCTGCTCCCCGGGCTGGTGGACGGCGACACCAGCAGGTTGGACCCGGTGCTGGCCAGCCGGTTCCAGGTGGCCGGGCTGACCCACCTGACGGCGGTCTCGGGCACCAACTGTTCGCTGCTGGTCGGGTCGGTTGCGCTGCTGCTGCGCCGGCTGCGTGCCTCGCCGCGGGTCATCGCCGCGGCGGGATTGGCGGTGCTGGTGGTGTTCGTGCTCATCGCCCGGCCCTCGCCGAGCGTGCTGCGCGCGGCGCTGATGGCCGCCATCGCCCTGCTCGGCCTGGCCGCCGGGCGGCAGCGCGGTCTGTTGCCGGCGCTCGCCGCGACCTGCCTGCTGCTGCTCGTCTGGCAACCCGGTCTTGCCGCGAACCTCGGCTTCGCGCTGTCGGTGGCGGCCACCGCGGCATTGCTGCTGCTGGCGCCCGGCCTGGTGCAGTACCTGCACCGCCACCGGGTACCGACCGGCCTGGCCGAGCCGCTGGCGGTGGCTGCGGCCGCGCATCTGGTGACCATGCCGCTGATAGCCGGTATCAGCGGCCGGATCAGCCTGGTCGCCATTCCGGCGAACCTGCTGGCCGAACCGGTGGTGGCTGCCGCGACGATCCTGGGCGTGCTGGCCGCCGTCGGCTCGGTGCTCTGGCTGCCGCTCGGGATCTGCTTCGCCCAACTTGCCGGCTGGCCGTGCCGCTGGCTGGTCTGGGTGGCCGAGCACTTCGGGTCACTGCCGGGAGCCTCGGTGCCCTGGCCGACCGGCGTGGCCGGCGGGCTGCTGCTGGCCGCCGTGCTGGCGGCGGTGGGCTGGCTGTGCCGCTGGCAGCCCGCCCGGACGCTGCTGGCCGTCGCGACCGCGGTGGCGGTGCTGATCCAGATCCCGGTTCGCTCCGTGCTGGCCGGCTGGCCACCGCCGGGCTGGCTGATCGTCGCCTGCTCGATCGGGCAGGGTGACTCACTGGCGCTGAACGCCGGTGGCGGTGCCGCGGTGGTGATCGACGCGGGGCCGGATCCGGTGGCGGCGGATCGCTGCCTGCGCCAGCTCGGGATCAACCGGATTCCGTTGCTGGTGCTAACCCATTTCCACCTCGATCATGTGGGCGGCCTGGCCGGCGTGCTGCACGAGCGGGCACTGGGCCGGGTGCTCACCTCGCCGCTGCCCGACCCGCTCAGCGGCTATCGGCTGGTCACCGGCCTGCTGTCCGGTCGAGGGATGGCGCCGCAGCCGGCGAGCGCGGGGCAGGTGCTGCAGGTCGGGCCGATCCGGCTGGACGTGCTCGGCCCGCTGCGGTCCTATCGCAACACCCGTTCGGATCCGAACAACTCCTCGGTGGTGCTGCGGGCGACCGTGGCCGGCGAGCGAATCCTGCTGCCCGGCGATGCCGAGATCGAGGCGCAGGACGACCTGCTGCAGTCGGGCGCCGATCTGCGGGCCGACATCCTGAAGGTGCCACACCACGGGTCTGCGTATTCCGATCCGGCCTTCCTGCAGGCGGTGCACGCCCGGCTGGCGTTGATCTCGGTAGGACTGCACAACGACTACGGACATCCGTCACCGACGCTGCTCGCCGAGCTGGCCCGGCTCGGCGTGCCGGCCCGGCGTACCGACCTCGACGGGGATGTCGCGGTGGTGCTGCACGCCGGCCAGCCGGTAGCGGTGCTGCATCCGGTACGGGTGTCCGCGACCGCCCGGTCGCCTGCCCAGCAGGCGGTACCCGCCCTGGCCCGGCCGCCACCCGGTTGATCCGGGCCGGCAGTCTCGACGCAGGGCACGCCGTGCGGCGGCCTTGGTGTCCGGACGACTCGCTGTCGGGCGGTCGTGGTGTCCGGGCGACTCGCTATCGGGCCGTCGTGGTGTCCGGGGCGACTCGCTGTCGGGCGGTCGTGGCAGCATGCAGGCATGCCATCCGCAGCGGATCCGTCCCGTCCGGGCACCCAGGCCCCGCTCACCCTGGTGGTGGGCGAGGAGGAATTCCTGGTCAGCCGTGCGCTGGACGATCTCAGGCAAGCCGCGCTGGCCGAGGACCCGGATACCGAGGTGCACGACCGGGAGGCGGTTTCGGTCGATCCGGCCGAACTGATCCAGCTGCTGAGCCCCTCGCTGTTCGGCGGTCGCCGGCTCATGCTGCTGCGCTCGGCCCAGGACCTGCCATCGGCCCAGGTGGCCGGGGTGCTGCCGCTGCTGCTGGAGCCCGACTCGGACGCCCGGGTAGTGATTCAGCACCTCGGCGGCGCCAAGGGCAAGGCGATCCTGGACGCGATCCGCAAGGTCAAGCCGGCCGAGATCAGTTGCGCCCGGCTGACCCGCGCCGACGAGCGGCAGGAGTTCCTGCGCTCGGAGGTCAAGCGGTACGGCGGCCGGATCACCGGCGAGGCGGCAACCGCGCTGCTGGAGGCGGTGGGCAGCGATCTGCGGGAGATCTCCGCGGTCGCCGCCCAGCTGGTGGGCGACACGGGCGGTTCGATCGACGCTGCCGCGGTGGCCGCCTACCACCGTGGCCGGGCCGAGGTCACCGGCTTCGCGGTGGCCGACCAGGCGGTGGTGGGCAATGTCGCGGCAGCGCTGACCAACCTGCGCTGGGCGCTGAACGTGGGCGTGCCGACGGTGGTGATCGCCGATGCGCTGGCCGATGGCGTCCGGACGGTGGCCAAGGTGATCGGCGCCGGGCCGGGCGACCCGTTCCGGCTGGCACCGGCGCTGGGCATGCCGCCGTGGAAGGTCAAGCGCGCCCGCTCCCAGGCCCGCGGCTGGGCCGAGCCGGGATTGCGGCAGGCGCTGGCGGTGGTGGCCCAGCTGAATGCCGATGTCAAGGGCAACGCCGCCGACCCGGAGTACGCGCTCGAATCGGCCGTACGACGGCTGGCATCCGCCCGCGACCTGCGCTGACCGCTCGCAGGTTGCCCCGGCCGCCGCATCGGTGCCCGGTCCCGGCCTGGCAGGCTGAGCACATGCGACCCGACCTGTTACCGGTCCCTCCGCTGGAGCAACTTCGCCAGCGGCGCAGCGCCAAATGGCAGGCCTTCGGGCCGGACGTGCTGCCGCTCTGGGTGGCCGAGATGGATTTCGAGCTGGCACCCGCGATCGCGGCCACGCTGGCCGAGGCGGTCCGGCGGTCGGACACCGGCTACGCCTGGCAGATCGCGGAACTCGGCCGGGCACTGGCCGGCTTCGCCGGGGACCGGTGGGGCTGGCAGGTCGATCCGGCGGCGGTGCATCCGGTGTCCGACGTGGGAGTCGGCGTGGTCGACCTGCTTCGCGCCCTGACCAGGCCGGGCGACGCGGTGCTGATCAGCCCGCCGGTGTATCCGCCGTTCTTCACCTGGGTGGCCGAGGTACGCGGCCGGCTGGTCGAGGTGCCGCTGCGGCACAGCGACGGCTGGCGGCTGGACCTGCCGGCATTGGAAGCCGCCTTCGCCGAGCGGCCGGCCGCCTACGTGCTGTGCAACCCGCACAACCCGGTTGGCCGGGTGCATGCCCGGCAGGAACTGGCCGAGCTGGTGGAGCTGGCCCGCCACTATCAGGTGCCGATCATCAGTGACGAGGTACACGCACCGCTGGCGCTTCCGCGTGCCGAGTTCACCCCGTTGCTCAGCCTGCCCGGCGCGGCCGAGGTTGCGGTCAGCGTGCATGCGGCGAGCAAGGCGTGGAACCTGGCCGGCCTGAAGGCCGCAGCGATCATCACCGGCTCGTCCCGGATGGCCGAGGTGGCCGGGCGGCTGCCGGACAATCGCTGGCGGGTTGGGCACTTCGGGGTGCTGGCCTCGATCGCCGCCTACACCGAGGAGGTGGCCTGGCTGGACCGGCTGCTGGCCACCCTGCTCGACCGGCGGACCCAGCTGCAGAGCGAGCTGGCCGAACGGCTGCCGTCGGTGCGGTGGCATCCGCCGGAGGCCAGCTACCTGGCCTGGCTGGACTGTGCCGGGCTCGGCATCGACGACCCGGCCGAGGCGTTCCTGCGGCACGGGGTCGCGGTGGAGGCGGGCAGCAAGTTCGGCGCGATCGGGCGCAGTCACGTCCGCTTGAACTTCGGTACCAGTGCCGAGATTCTCAGCACGGCGGTCGACCGGATGGCCAAGGCCGCGGACTGAGCGGGTTCGCCGGGCCGGTCGCGGGCCTGGAGCGGGACGGTGCTGTCGGAACGCAAGCCGCGGCGCACCCTCGGACAGCAGACAGCCCCGCGTCCGGTCGGGAACGCGGGGCTGGTCGAAAGCTGTGGTTGAGCCTTAGAGGGTGTTCGCCCGGTGGGCCATCGCCGACTTCTTGTTGGCGGCCTGGTTGGCGTGGATGACGCCCTTGCTGACGGCCTTGTCCAGCTGCCGGGAGGCGTGGTTCAGCGCCGCGACCGCGGTCTCGCGGTTACCGGCGTCCGCTGCCTCGCGGAACGCGCGAATGGCGGTCTTCAGCGAGCTCTTGACGCTCTTGTTGCGCAGCCGAGCGGCCTCATTGGTACGAATCCGCTTGATCTGGGACTTGATGTTCGCCACGAAGTTGCCTCAATGCGTTCGGTGAAGGTGGTGTCTGGCTCGCCCAGAGCACCGGAGCGGTACTCGGGCAACCTCGCCAGGCTACCAGCGGACGGCTAACCGCCCCAAATCCGGGGGATCGAGCGGGCCGGACCGGCGCTGTCCTGGGCGGAGGTCGCCGACCTCGGCGCCCGGCAACGGGCCAGGCTCGCCTAGGACGCCCGGACGGTGACCAGTTCGTACCGGGTGTAGAGGAAGGTCCGCTCGGAGTCGGCGGTCGGCACCGCCTCGGTCACCGGCGCGTCGTCGGCGCCGTCCATGCCGTACACCATGGCCGTCCCGCCGGCGAAGTAGACCGGCGAGTCCACCGGCGCCACGTCGGTCATCCGGACGACCACGTACCGGTCGCCCACCCGGCCCACCAGCGTCGCGGCGTCCGCGTCGGCACCGGCCGCCGGGTCCTCCTGGGTGTGCACCGACAGCACCAGCTGCCAGTCCTCGTCGGTGCCCGGCGAGGTGTTGATCAGGTCACCTGCCCGCAGCTTGGTGGCCGGGATCCGGTACTCGGTCACCGCGCGCGGATCACCCGGCACTCCAGAGGTGGCTGTCATGCCGCCATCCTCGCATCCGCCGGGCGAGCGGACGGGCAGGCACGGCGGCAACCCGCAGCCACCGCGGACAACGGGCAGCCACGACCGCCGGCACCGCGCACCAGGCCCGGATCGGCCGGACCGGCAGGCCGGCCATGGGAGAATGGACGCCGTCCACCGTCTGAGCAGAAAGCAACCCGTGCCCGTTCCCGACAGTCCCGCCGGCAACACGCCGCCGGACCGCAGCCGCAACTTCTCGATCATCGCGCACATCGACCACGGCAAGTCGACCCTTGCCGACCGGATGCTGCAGCTGACCGGGGTGGTCGACCCGCGGCAGGCCCGGGCCCAGTACCTGGACCGGAT
>DASUAC010000631.1:0-8039 GCA_035763985.1 Jatrophihabitans sp.
GGTCCGGCACGATCCGGACGGAGAGCGGCGGTTCACCGACCAGCCGCCGTTCCGGATCAGCTTCGGCAGCTGGTTGCCCACGTGCATCGAACGGTTCGACCCGGGCACCAGCACCGACCCGGCCGGCCGGCTGGCCGCCCTGGGCAACTACCTCGGCCAGCTCGGCAGCTGGCCGGCCGAGCAGTTCGACGAGTTCGTCCGCTTCACCATGTGGGAGAGCATGAGCGCGCTGATCGCCGGCCTCACCGATCGGCTGCACGGTGCCGAACCGGTGCCGGACTACTGGGCCGCCGACGCCCGCCGGTTCATCGCGACCGCCCGCCGGCAGGCGCTGGCACCGGTGGCCGACCTGTACGCCGGGGTGGCCGGCCGGTCCGGCCTGCAGCGGTCGCTGGTGCGGTTCGGCGAGCTGCTCTACTGGTGGCCACGTATCGTCGCGGCCGCTGCCGAACTACGCACGGCCGGCCGGCGGCTGGCGGTACCGGTCACCGGCGGGAAGGAGACCTCATGAGCCTGCCCCGGCAGCTGCAGCGGGCGCAGCTGATCGAGCGCTACCTGACCGAGCACCCGATCCGGAAGCTGCAGCTCGGCGCAGGCCAGAACGTCCTTCCCGGCTGGTTGAACACCGACCTGCGACCGGCCGAGCCCGCGATCTGCTTCCTGGACGCGACCGTACGATTCCCTTTCGCGGACGAGGTATTCGATTACGTGCTGTCCGAGCACCAGTTCGAGCACATCTCGTTCGAACAGGGCCGGTTCATGCTTCACGAGTGCCGGCGGGTGCTGCGTCCGGGCGGCCGGATCCGGATCGCCACGCCGAGCCTGGAGGTGCTGGCCGGGCTGGTCACCGAGCAGCCCACCGAGATCCAGCGCCGGTACGTCGAGTTCATCTCCGCCGGCTACCTGCCGCCGGATACGCCGCCCGGCGTGGCCGGCGTGCTGAACAACGCCTTCCGGAACTGGGGGCACCAGTTCCTCTACGACCGTCCCACCCTGGTCGGCGCACTGGCCGAAGCGGGCTTCGTCGAGCCGGTCTTCACCGAGCCGGGACAGAGCGAGCATGAGCATCTCCGCGGCGTCGAGGGGCACGGCGACTTCCTCAGCGACCAGGAGATCAACCGGTTCGAGACGATGGTGGTGGAGGCCCGGCGCGGTTGATTCGGTTCAGGCCGTTGCAGTCGGGCATAACCGCAATGTTGGCTGCCGGAAAGCCTTGTCGTGGCTACGGGGCGGGCGTAACGTTTTGTCCGATTCGGAGCATCGGCTTCGGCTGCTCCGACGGAGCACTGAATCAGCATGTGCTCCTCCTCGAGCGAGAGGTAACTGCCATGAACAGCAAGCTGTTCGCGTTCCAGGTAGCCACGCCGATCGAGTTCCTCGGTGACGAGCCGATCGACTTCAGCTACGACCCGCAGAGCCAGACCTCGGTGTGGACGGGCAGCGGCAAGGCGCTCGCCTCGCTGCACTGCACCACGGTGACCTCCGGCTCGGCCAGCTGCAACGCCTACGGCAGCTACTGCAACACCTGGGGCGGCTCGGGCCACAAGCGCTGCGACTCCTGATCACGCAGCACTGCCAACGCTCGTCCCTGACCCCGCACCGCTGACGCTCGCCCCTGACGCCGCACCCCGCACCGCTGACGCTCGCCCCTGACGCCGCATAGCGCGTCAGGGGCGGTGCTGGAGCGCGTCCCGGTTGTAGTCGCGAAAGGCCTGCGTGTCGTTCAGCCGCGGGAACGGCTGCTCCGGCACCGGCACCTGCAGGAAGTCGCACAGCGGTTGCCAACCAGAATTCACCTGGTATTCCAGCAACTTCTCCGCCGGCACGGTGTCCCGGACCTGCTGGTTGTGCCGCCGGTAGACCTCGATCGCGAAGTCCCGGTCGGTGAAGCGGCCGGCGAAGGTGTCGGTCCAGATCCGGTTCTCGTACTGCACCGCGGACCGCCGGCCGGTGCCGGCCAGGTACGCGTCGGTGGCCGTCTTCAGGCTGAACAGGGTGTCCCGCACGCTGTCGTACCAGCGGTCGGCATCGCGCACCGTGAGGATGACCTTGGCCTGCGGAAAGGCGGCCGTCAACTCGCGGTAGTACAGGCAGCCCGGCCAGTCCACCGTGGCCCGGTAGCGGGCGTACAGCCGGTGCCAGTCCACCTTCTCGCCGTCCCAGGCCGCCCGCCACAGCCGGAAGTGGCCGGGATTGCCGGCCATCTCGGTCATGTGATAGCACGGCCCGACGCCCAGCGTCTCCAGCGCCGCCTTCAGCGACATGGTGCCGGTACGGCCGAAGCCGGCCCCGATCACCAGCAGTTCGCCGAGCGGCCCACGCGCCGGCGCGCCGGTGTCCTGCCCCGCACGTTGCCGGGCCAGCCGGGCCGCGAAACTGTTCCCGTCAGCCACGGCTACCGCAGTCAGACATAACGCCTGATCGAGCGCATCGGGTTGCCGCCGCCCTCCCACCGCTTGACGATCGCGGCCCAGTACGGCGAGCGCAGGCCGCCCCGGGCGGTGACCCGGCCGTCGGCGTCCAGGTGGCAGAAGTACGGGGTCAGCCCGCGCGGGTTGTACCGGGCCAGGAAATCCGACCGGCTGCTCGGCGCGACCAGCAGCCGCAGGCCGGAGACCTCCGGATGCCGTTCGGCGATCTCGGACAGCCAGACATTGGTCTCCGGGGTGTTGCTGTCGCTGACCAGGACCAGTTCGGCCGAGGCGCCGGACCGAGCCAGCGGGGCCAGCTTGGCCAGGTCCGGCAGCTCCCGCGCGCACGGCCCGCAGTGCGGCGACACGAACACGAATGCCGTTTCCCGACCGGCATAATCGCCGAGCCGCGCCGGCCGGCCGGTGAGGTCACGGGCCTGGAACTCCGGGGCCGGTTCGCCCAGTGCCAGCTCCGGCAGGCTCTCCCGGATGGCGTCCCGCTCGTCGGCGCGCCGCCGGGACCGCAGGTACTGCGCCATCCGCAGGCTCAGCGCCAGGTTCACCAGCAGCACCAGCCAGGTCGCGATGGCGAAGGCTGCCCATCCGGATGACACTCCTGCGATCCCCCTACTCGACCAGGTACGGCTTGCGGAGCAACTCGACGATATCTTCGGCGTTCGTCACGATCAGTGCGAAGCAACCGGCCATCAGGCCGAGCAGCACGATCACCTCGGCGGGCGGCTGCCGATCGGTGCTCGCGTAGCCGGCCAGCCCGGCCGCGCAGCAGGCCAGCAGCGCGCCGTTGCGGATCAGGTCGTACCCGCTGATCGGTCGCTCGCTGGCACCGAAACAGTTGCAGCTGACCGTGGTCCGGCGGCGCAACGCAGCGGCCAGCACCACCGAGAACAGCAGCAGCAAACCGGCCGCCAGCCCGAAACCGATCGGCAACGCCAGCCGTCCCACCGCCAGGGCGAGCACCACCAGGGCCTCGGCGAGCACCGTGGCCAGGGCTGCCGGCCGGGCCAGCCCGGCCGGCAGCGCACGCAGCTCGGTCACGGCCAGCTCGAACCCGCGCAGATCCCGCGCCTTGCCGATCGCCGACACGGCGAAGGTGAGCCCGATGCTCCACCGGCAGAACATCAGCAGGTCACTGGACAGCACGCCGCCTCCTCACCCGTCGACCTGCCACTCCGGCACGCCCGGCTCGGCATCGCCGGCCGGTCGCCGGATCACGTTGCAGGCCAGGAACCCTACCCCGGCGACCAGCCCGGCGATCGAGCCGTCCGAGCCGGCCGGCTGCGCCCCGAGCCGATCCAGCTGCCGGGCGATCGTCCAGAGCAGGCCGTCGGCGTCCGGGCCGGGTTCGCTGACCGGCAGGCCCAGCCGCCGGACGTCGGCCCGGGTGAGCACGTAGTCGTGCGCGTGGTAGCCGGTGACCAGCTGCTCGACGATCCGGGCGCGCAGCTGCTCGTCGGCCGGATCCGGGAACGGGAACTCCAGCAACTCCCCCGCCGTCTGCCGGATCAGCCGATCCATCCGGTAGAAGGAGGCCAGCGAGGCGGGGAAGATCCGCTGGCTGAGCAGGGCAAGCAGCTGCAGGCCGTCGGACTCCACCCCGAACCAGTCCCGGGCCAGGTCCGGGAAGGCCCGGATGTCCTCGGCCGAGATCGACCCAGGCATGCCCGGGCCGGGGAACTCGGCGGCGTCCGAATTGGCGTCCAGCGGGCCCAGCTCGGCCACCGCGGTCAGCACCAGTTCGTCCGCGCTCAGGCACAGCAGGGTGCCGGCCGAGCGCGCCCGGTGCGGCACCAGGATGGTCAACCGGCCGGTGAACTCGCGCAGCAACAGGGCCAGCTGCCGGGCGGCGGTGACCGAGCCGCCGTAGGTCGACAGCACCAGGTCGAGCCGCTCGGTACGTCCGATCGAGCGCAGCCCCTGATACAGCACCGGCACCAGGTCGCCGGCCAGCGGGCTGTGGCAGAGCAGCGCCGGATTGCCCCGGCATTCCTGCAACTGCTTGAGCGAGGACTGCAGTTCGGCGGCGCCGGCCGTCATCGGGTGGCTCCGGCCTCGGGTTGGCGGGCCGCCTCGGGTTGGCCGGCCGCCTCGGGTCGGCGGCCCATCTCGGGTTGGTGGGCAGCCTCGGCTTGGAAGGCAGCCTCGCTTTGAAAAGCAGCAGAGTGCAGCCGGAACATCTCCGCGTACTCACCGGCCTGCCGCATCAGCTCCTCGTGCGAGCCCTGCTCGGCCAACCCGCCGTCGACCAGCACCAGGATCCGGTCGGCCCGCCGGACGGTCGAATACCGGTGCGAGATCAGGATCGTCGTACGGTCGGCCGAACTGCCGAGCAGCCGCTCGAAGAAGGTCCGCTCGGCACGCACGTCCAACGCCGAGGACGGCTCGTCCAGGATCAGCACCGGCGCCTGCCGGAGCAGCGCCCGGGCCAGCGCGACCAGTTGCCGCTGGCCGCCGGACAGCTCATGGCCCTTCTCCCAGAACCGGCCGAGCACCGTGTCGTAGCCGTCCGGCAGCTGGTGCAGCACCCGGTCCAGGCCGCTCTGCCGGGCCACCGCCTCGATGGCGGCCCGGTCGTCCAGCCGGCTCAGCTCACCGAAGCCGACGTTGTCCCAGGCGGAGAAGTGATAGATCACGAAGTCCTGGAAGACCACGCTCAGCCGGGCGCGCAGGGTCTCCCGGTCCAGCGTGGCGATGTCCACGCCGTCCAGCAGGATCCGGCCGGCCGTCGGTTCGTACAGCCCGACCAGCAGCTTGACCACGGTGGATTTGCCGGCGCCGTTGTTGCCGACGATGGCCACCGACTCGCCGGGTTCGATGCTGAAATCCAGGTCGGTGAGCACCGTGCGGTCGGTGCCGGGATAGCGGAAGCTGACCCGCTCGAAGACGATCCGCGGCGGACGTGCGCTCGGCTCGATCCCGGCCGCCGCCGGCCGCGGTGCCTCCACCACGGCTGCGGTTTCCAGGAAGCCGAACAGCCGGGTGGCATACAGGTTGCCCTCGTGCAGCGAGCCGAGCGTGCCGGCCAGGCCGGGCAGCATCCCGCCGAGCTGCACGATCGCCAGCATGTACTGGTTGAACTGGCCGACCGAGATGGCGGCATGCAACGCCTGGACCGCGGTGTAGGCGATCAGCAGCACCTGCACCGCGGCCAGCAACAGGCCGGCCGGCATCGAGTAGCGCAGCTCGCGGAAGGCCAGCTGGCGGTTCTGCCGGTAGAGCCGCTCGAGCAGCTCGGCCAACCGGCCGAACAGCAGCCCGCGCAGGTCGAACAGCCGGATCTCCTTGGCCGGCTGGTCGGAGACCAGCAGCGTGTTCAGGTACTGCCGCCGTCGCTCGCTCTCGGCCCGGCTGCTGATCAGCTCCACCTGGGCGGTGCCGTACCAGGTGGACAGCCACAGCGTCGGCAGCGCGGCGAGCACCAGCACGGCCAGCAGCCAGGGATGCCAGAACAGCAGGATCGCGCTCAGCGACACCAGCGTGGTCAGGCTGGCCACCGCCTGCATCAGCTGGTCGAGCATCTCGTGCGGCCGGTACGGCGCCTCGTCGGCGATGGTGCGCATCCGGTTGTGGAACGTCCGGTCCTCGAAGGAGGCTAGGTCCATCCGGCCGGCCTGGTCGGCGATCAGCAGCTGCACCCGGTTGGCGATCCGGGTTCCGTGCAGCTCCCGGACCACCCGTCCCACCCGGTCGGCGAACTGGCCGATCAGGTTGATGCCGGCCAGTACGACCAGCAGCAGCAAGAAGTGCGGTGCGTCGGACAGTCCGGCGTGCGGGCCGCGGTGCGCGTCCACCAGGGTCTGCAGCAGCGCCGAGACCGCCAGGATGTTGGCGGCCGGCAGCAGCCCGGACAGCAGCATCAGGCCGGCCGAGGTCAGCAGCAGCCGGGGACCGGCCTGCCAGACCAGCCGGGCCAGCGGCCGAGCGGTGGCCAAGTACCGCCGGGCCGCATCAGCCGAACGTGCGAGCCCCATGCCGACCTCCAACCTCTCCCGCCGTCAGTCGCTCTCAGGAGTTGGCGCCCCGGATCAGGCAGCCGGCCAGCGCGTCGGTCATCGCCAGCTGGGGCACCTTGTGCTCGATGAACATGAACTGCCCGTTGGGGTTGTTCTCCACGAACACGTACCGGCCGTCCGGGGTCAGGATCAGGTCCAGCGCGCTGAAGTTCAGCCCGTAGCTCTTCACCAGCGCCAGGCAGCGATCGGCCAACTCGGCCGGCAGCTTGGCCTCGGCGTACGGAATCTCCACGTCGTAGTGCCGCCAGTCCAGGGCGGTGCGCTCGTCGTCCTGGGAGTGGATCTCGGCGGCGAACAGCTCGTCGCCGATCACCGTCACCCGCAGCTCCACCGCCTTTTCCACGTACTCCTGGAACAGGCAGGGCACCAGCCGTACCGAGTCCAGCAACTCCAGCTCGGACTCGGTGATCAGCGTGGTCATGGTCTGGTACGGCTCCAGCTGTTCGGCCGGGTACTTGCGGGACATGGTGGCCGCGCCCAGGTACGGATCGCTCATCACCTTGAAGATCATCCGCCCGTGCACGGCGGTGAAGAACTCGCGTGCCTCGTCCGGGTCGGTGGTGATCAGGGTGCGCGGCACCTCAAAGCCGAACTTCGCGGCCCGGTGCAGCTGCTCGCCCTTCCAGGACGCCTGCCGGATGTTCTCGGGATGGCTGATCCAGTAGCAGTCCAGCGACGCCCACAGTCCACGCAGCAGCTGATCCACCTCGTCGGTGGCGAACTCCCGTTCCTGCAGGCTCAGATCGTCCGGCAGGCCGAAATGAGCCGGCCGGCGCCACCAGACCGAACGGATCTCGTCGGCGACGATCCGCCTGCCGTTGGTCAGGATCTCGATCTCGCCGCTTTCCTGGTTGCTGCCGTAGCGCAGCGACTGGGTGCCGTAACGCAGCGACTGGGTGCCATAGCGCAGCGCGATCCGGGTGTTGGCCGGCACGTCGTCGGTGTTCAGCCGGATCGCCTCGTAACCCTGCCGCTCCAGCGCCAGAATGCCGTCATCCGCGTGCGGGTCGTCGATCTGGGTCACGATGACGATCTGGTCCTTGGCCACGAGCCCTCCGCCGTCGATCCCTGGGCCGGGGTGCCGGCCAGCGCGAAATGTCGGGTTCCATCCTGCCCTGACCGGACCGGTGCAGTCACCCCCTCCGTACACCGGGATCGCGGTCAGCGGGTCCGGCGCCAGACGACCGCCTCCCAGGGACGCAGCCTGAGGTCGGCGCCCGGTTGGGCCGGCGGATTCGGCAGGTTGGCCAGCACCGGCTCGGCTGCCGCCCAGTCGCCGTCAAGTTCCACCTGCACGGGTTCGCCGGCCAGGTTGGCCGCGACCAAGAGCTCGGCGTCCGGGGTCCGGCGCAGGAACGCCCAGACGGCCGGGTGGTCCGGCAGCAGCAGTTCGAAGTCGCCGTCGGTGACCACCGGATCGCGGTGCCGCAGCTCGATCAGCCGGCGGTGGTGGGCCAGCACCGAATCCGGATCGTCCCGCTGGGCGGCGACGTTCACCTCGACATGATCGGGATTGACACCGATCCACGGCGTTCCGGTGGTGTAGCCGGCCTTCGGCGAGGCGTCCCATTGCATCGGGGTACGCGCATGGTCCCGG
>DASUAC010000632.1:0-2817 GCA_035763985.1 Jatrophihabitans sp.
TTCCCCCCGCAGAGCCGAACAGAATTCTAGCGGGGGGCAGATCGTGGCGACAATGCCGGCGCAGTCCGGATCGGCATCCTCGCCACGATCGGCGCGGGACGAATGCCCCGATGCGGTCAGTTCTTTCCGGTGATGGCGTCCTTGGCCCGAGGCGCCCGTGGCAGGTGCAGCTTGCCGAGACGCAGTTGAGGACGACGGTCTGCCACAAAGGCAGCTACACCGCCAGCGGGCCGTCCCAAGCTGACGACGAGGCAGCTAGGTTGCTTAACCTCTAACGAAGTTCGCTCAAACCCTTGAAAAGCCTGCAGGAGATATCGGAACGGCCACCGCCGGGGGCGACGGTCGGCCGTTGACGGTCGTAAGCGCCGCGCCGACCCGTGATCGGCCGTTACTGCACAGCTCGCCCGGACGGGGTGGACGTCATCTCGCATTCCTGCGTCGCGTGTCGATGCAGTCATACGTACCACGCAGCGCAGACAACAGAGTCACCCGCCCCATAAGGGCGTGACTGCACTAGAAACAGGCAAATCGCCAGACATTGCGGACGGCTCGGTGCTAGTTTGCGGTGGCCCTCTATCACTGGAAGTCTGACCTGCCCGCAGTCACGCGCGGCACCGGGTCGGGTGACCATTGACATGCGAAATGAGCCCCCAGGAATGCGCCGTCGCCGGGTCAGGACCGCCGTGCTCGCAGCGCTGGCACTCGCCGCCGGCACGATCTCGGCGCTACTGCCCGCAGCTGTCGCCCCGACGCCGGCCGCGGCCGATACCGCGGCCACCGGCTCGGCCGGGCTTTTCGTGCCGGCCGCCGGGCGGCTGCTGGATACCCGCAACGGCACCGGCGGCTATGCCACGCCGATGCCGGCCGGCACCGTCCGCTCGGTGCCGGCCGCGGGAGTGGCCGGCATCCCGGCCAGCGGCGTCAGTGCCCTGGCTCTGACCCTCACCGCGGTCGGCTCGACGACGGCCGGCACGGTCAGCGTGGCACCGGGTGATGTCGCTACCCCGACCGGCACGGCGCTGGTGTTCAACCCTGGCGACTCGGTATCCAACACCGACCTCGTCGCGCTGCACGCCGACGGCAGCCTGCAGGTGCTCACCAACGCCACGGTCAGCCTGATCATCGACGTGCAGGGCTACTTCACCGCCGGCAGCGACGCCGCCCCCGGCGGGTTCGTGCCGCTCGGACAGACCCGGATCGTCGATACCCGCATCGGCCTGAACACCGTCCAGGGCACCGTGCCCACCGGCGGGTCGATCACCGTGACCGCGGCCGGTCTGGCCGGCGTGCCCGCCGATGCCGCCGGGGTCTATGCCAACATCGCCGTGCTGGGCCAGACCAGCAACGGCTACCTGCGCACCTACGCCGCCGACGCCGCGGTGCCCACGACGGGCGCGCTCGGTTTCGACGACAGCGCCCAGGCCGAATCGGTCGCCATCCCGCTCAGCGACGCCGGCGCCTTCACCGTCCTGGTCGGCGCCGGCGGCCCGGTCGATCTGCTCATCGACATCCAGGGCTACTTCACCGCCGGCGACTCCAACGCCGGATTCACCCCGGCGGCGGTGCACCTGCTCGACACCCGCGCCGCCCCGGTACGCACCCTGGCCGGCAACGGCCTGCTCACCCTCGCCGTGGCCGGCGTGGCCGGCATCCCCGCCGTGGGCGGCAGCCTGACCGCGGTGGCGCTGACCGTGCGGACCGTGCAAGCCGCCGCCGGCCCGGCCAGCGGCTACCTGCGACTGTGGCCCGGCGACCAGCCCGAACCGGCGATCTCGAGCATCAACTACACCAGCCAGAACACCTACCGCACCGACCTGGCCATCGTCGCCCCCGCAGCCGACGGCACCATCACCATCCACAACGGCGGACCCAACCCGGTCGACGTGGTGCTCGACGTCCAAGGCTGGTTCGCCGACCCGGGCCCGGCCATGCCCCTGCTCGACTCCGCCGACTACCCCGAAGGCGGCTGGGGCCCACCCGGCACCGGCGACATGAACGTCGCGATCTCCGACGACGGCGCCGGTACGACCGCCCAGTCCTATGAGTACGCCCTCGACGGCGCACAGCCGGCCACCGTGCCCGGCACCGCCACCCAGCTCGACCTGCCCCTGCCGGCCGCGCTCGGCCTGCACACCCTGGCCGTCACCGCCGTCGACCGCTACGGCGTGGCCTCCGAAACCAACGACTACACCTTCAACATCGGCAGCGCCCCCGACGCCCCGGCCGCGCCGGCCGTCACCGCCGGCGCGGCCGCGGCCGAGCTGACCTGGGCCAGCGGATCCGAGAACGGCGCGCCGACCCTCGGCTACGGCTTCAGCCTCACCGACCAGACCACCACCGCCGCACCGCTGGCGTTGGGCAGCTGCGCCGGCTGCAGCCACTACATCATCACCGGCCTGGACCCCACCCACACCTACACCGCCCAGCTCTGGGCCATCAGCGCCGCCGGCAAGAGCCCCACCGCATCCACTAACCCGTTCACACCGGACGGCACCACCAAGCTGGGCTGCGCCGACACCGACGAAACCTGCGCCCAGCAAGACAGCCAGCAACCCGCCCCGACCAACCTGCCGTACCAGAACTACGACCTCGCCGGCGACACCACCACGACCGACGCCGGCACCGTCCAGGCCGACACCACCAGCACCAGCCCGGCGGCACCGACCTTCGACCCGCAGTGCGATCAGCCCACCGACCAGCGCAGCGGCAACTGGGTCTGCCCCATCACCGAAACCACCAACACCATCAACCCCGGCGGCGGAGGCACCGGCGGCTACTGCAACTACACCGGCTCCTGTTACGTCCAGACCGATCAGC
>DASUAC010000633.1:0-4586 GCA_035763985.1 Jatrophihabitans sp.
CAGGATCAGCCCGGCGTACCACATGTTGCCGCCGACACCCGGGGTGTTGGCGTCGTCGGCCAGCGGCTGGTAGGCCGTCCACCCGAATTCCGCCCCGCCGCCGGGCGTCGCGAAGCCGAAGAGCACCAGCGCCCCGCCGAACAGGTATGCCCAATAGGAGAAGGCGTTCAGCCGCGGGAAGGCCACATCGGGGGCGCCGATCTGCAGCGGCAGCACCAGGTTGGCGAAGGCGAACACCAACGGGGTGGCGAAGAACAGCAGCATGATCGTGCCGTGCATGGTGAAAAGCTGGTTGTACTGCTCCTGGGACAGGAACTGCAACCCCGGCCGCGCCAGCTCGGCGCGCATGAGCAGCGCCAGCACGCCACCGAACATGAAGAAGATGATCGTGGTTACCAGGTACATCTGGCCGATCAGCTTGTGGTCGGTGGTCCCCAGCATCCGTACGAACAGGCTGCCGCGGGGATTGACCGGGGTGGGGCGCGGGGATGCGACGATCGGCTGCGGCTCGATCGTCTCCGCGATTCTGCTGGCCTGCTCTGTCGTCGTCATGCATGCACCTCGAAGCCGGTGCCGGACGGCTGCTCTTCGAACCGAGAAGCTTTCCGGTCCAGCGTAGACCCGTACCAGGGGAGTCACCCAGATCGCCGGTTTGACCGGATCTGCTTGCGGTCGCGACCTGCTCCGGCCTGCGGTCGTGACCGAATCTGCTTGCCGCAGTGCCCGAATCGGCCGGGATGTACCGGCGTCCGGCCCGGGCCGTCCACAAGCGGCGAGATAACGATTCTGTTACCGCCGAATGTCCGCTTCGCTGCCCTTCGCACCGCCTGCCGGATTGTCTGATGTCTTATAGACGATATGTCGCTCACTCGGCGTACCCAGATCCGCAAGAGTTCGGTGACGGGTAGTCATCGAACGGGATTAGCCCGAATTTGCAAGGCGAAAGACGCTCAGCCGAGCCGTTGCGGACCCGATTCGACAGGTGCAACCCGATCGCGTACGCGCGGTCACCTTCGATGGAGAGGATCCGTCATGGCTCGTCCCTCTCGCCGCGCCGCGTGGCTACTCAGTGCCGGCACCGCGGCGGCCTGCGCGGCCACCGGCGCCGCGGTGGTATGGCAGGCCTCCTATTCCGCCTTCTCCGCACCCACCTCGAACCCGACCAGCAACTGGGCGGCGGGCACCGTGCTGCTGGCCGACGACGACGCGAACACCGCGATGTTCAACGCCAGCAACCTCAAGCCCGGCAGCACCGGAAGCAAGTGCATCGCGGTGACCTCGACCGGCAGCCTGCCGTCCGCGGTCAAGCTGTACGGCACCGGGTCCTCGACCACCAATGCCCTGTCGTCCTGGATCACCCTGAGCATCACCCAGGGCACCGGCGGCAGCTTCGGCTCCTGCACCGGCTTCACCCCGTTGGCCTCCGGCTCCAGCGTGTATTCCGGGACGCTGGCCAGCTTCGCCAGTTCGGCAACCGGGTACAGCAACGGCCTGGGTAGCTGGACGTCCAGCGGTTCGGGCAGCGACACCCGGGTCTTCCAGATCAGCTACACCTTCGACCCGGCGGCCCCGAACTCCACCCAGGGTGGCACCGCCGCTGTCGGGTTCACCTGGGAAGCCCAGAACACCTGAGCTAACCCGGCCGAGCTTCCGTCCGGCGAACCTGGTGAATCGAGCCTGAGGTGATCCGTCCCGACCAGCTGGTGAGCCTGTCCGGCCTGTTGGCAACGCGGCAGCCGGCACTCGACGAGCCTGCACTCGACGAGCAAGCACTCGACGAGCAAGCAACGCGGCAGCCTGCGCCGGATGCCCGCAGCGGCTGGCCGGTGCTGCTGGCCAGTTCGGCCGCCCGGGCGGTGCTGGTGCTGCTGGCCAGCCTGCTGCTGGCCGCGACGGTGCCGGCGCTGGCCGGCTGGCAGCCGACCGTGGTGCAGACCGGCTCCATGCAACCGCTGCTCCGGCCGGGCGATGTGGTGATCGCCCGGCCGGTGCCGGCCGCCCGGCTGCGCCCGGGCCAGGTGCTGCTGGTGACCGATCCCGACCAGCCCGGCCGGCTGCGGCTGCACCGGCTGGTCCGGATCGAGCCGGACGGCAGCCTGGTGCTGCGTGGCGATGCCAATCCGGCCCCCGACTCCAGCCCGGTGGCACAGACCGCGCTGCACGGCGTCGCGGTGCTCCGGGTGCCGGCGATCGGGCTGCCGATGCTGTGGCTGCGGCAGGGCCGCTACCTGCCGGCCGGGATGCTGGGGCTGCTGCTGGCCGCCCTGTTCCTGCTGGCGATCGCGTACCGGCCGGACGCGCCGATCGCGCGACACCGGCCGGCCCGGCGCAGCGGCCGCCGGCTGGGCCGGCCCGCCGCGGCGGTCGTGCTGACCGGGCTGGCCGCGCTGCAGCTGGCCCGTCCGGCGCCGGCCCAGGCGATGTTCAGCCGGAGCACCGGCACCGCCGACAGTTGGGCGGCGGTGGCCTACTTCAGCTGCCGGCAGGCGGTGCTCGCCAACAGCCCGGTGCTGTACTACCAACTCGACGAGACCAACGGCAGGTCGCTCTCCGATAGCTCCGGCGCCGGGGCGACCGGCAGCTCCACCCCGAACGGGATCACCCGCGGCCAGCCCGGCACCTGCAGCTACGACGGCGGCACCGCGATGACCCTGAACGGCAGCAGCGGTTACCTCTACCGGACCAGCCAGTCGACCGCGCCCAGCACGTTCAGCTGGGAGATCTGGTTCGCCACCAGCACCACCAAGGGCGGCTGGCTGGTCGGCATGGGCAGCAGCCAGACCGGCCAGTCCAGCACCACCGACCGCCAGCTGTACCTGACCGATTCCGGCCAGGTCGGCTTCGGCATCTCCAGCGGCGGGGTCAAGCGCAGCGTGTTCAGCTCGGCCGGCTACAACGACGGGAACTGGCACCTGGCCGACGCCACCTTCTCGGCCGGCACCGGCATGCAGCTCTACCTGGACGGTCAGCTGGTCGCCAGCAACCCCGCGGTGACCAGTGCGCAGAGCTACTCCGGCTACCTGCGGATCGGCTACGACAACCTCACCGGCTGGTCCAACGCCCCGACCAGCCAGTACTTCGGCGGCACCGTCGATGAGATCTCGGCCTACTCGACCGTGCTGACCGCAACCCAGATCGGCTACCACTACTGGGCGGGCAATTAGGCAAGCCCTAGGGTGCTGACGTGGAACTCGGGACGCTGTACCTGGTGCCGACGCCGATCGGCAATCCCGGTGACATCACCCTGCGGGCCATCGAGGTGCTGCGGTCGGTCGGCCTGATCGCTGCCGAGGACACCCGGCACGCGCGTACCTTGCTGCAACCGCTGGGCATCGACACCCGGCTGGTCAGCTATCACGACCACAACGAGGAGTCCCGTACCGGCCAGCTGCTCGACGCGCTGCGGAACGGCCAGGACCTCGCGCTGATCTCCGACGCCGGCACGCCGATGGTCAACGACCCCGGCTACCGGCTGACGGTGGCCGCCATCGAGGCCGGGGTACGGGTGGTGCCGCTGCCCGGGGCGAGCGCACCGATCAGTGCGCTGGTCGGCTCCGGGTTGCCGGTGCACCGGTTCTGCTACGCCGGGTTCCTGCCGCGCAAGGCAGCCGCCCGGCAGGCCGCGCTGCGGTCGCTGGCCGGCATCGACGGATCGCTGATCTTCTTCGAGGCACCGCATCGGCTGCTGGAGATGGTGCGGGATCTGGCTACGGTGCTGGGCGACCGGCGGGCCGCGCTGGCCCGCAGCATCAGCAAGCCGGACGAGCAGTTCCTGCGCGGCACGCTGACCGAACTGGAAGCCGAACTGGCCGGTCAGCAGACCGTCCGCGGTCAGTACACCGTGGTGGTCGCCGGTGCCGAGCCGGTGACCGGTAGCGCCGAGCGCGTCGAGGCCGGCCGGATCGCCGCCGTCCTGCTGGCCGGCGGCGCGGATCCGCGGCTGACCCGCACCGCGGTGCAGGAGCTGACCGGGCTGGCCCGCAACGAGGCGTACGAGCTGGTAGCGGAACTGGCCGGTGCGACCGGCAAGGCTTCGGGGGCGCGGCGGGACCCGGCGTCGTGAGCTGACGAGACGCGAGCGCCGGACCCGCCGAGGCGAACCGGTGGTTTCGGTTTCGAGAAGGTCGTGAATATCCCGTTCCGCGCCCGCAAATGCGTAAGTACGCTACCTTCGAGCAGCTTCACGCAGGCAGGTCGGAGGCAGCGATGAAGAGGTACGCGCGGCTGAACGCCCTGCTGGATGAGATGGCCGCACACGGTCATGTCGATGTCGAGCAGATGGCACGGCAACTCCAGGTATCGGCCTCGACGGTGCGCCGGGATCTGAACCAGCTCACCGAGCAGCAGCTGGTCACCCGGACCCGCGGCGGCGCGGTGTCGGCCGGGGTGAGCTATGACCTGCCGCTGCGCTACAAGGCCTCCCGGCATCACCCGGAGAAGGTACGGATCGGGCAGGCCGCCGCCCGGCTGATCCATCCGGGCGACATCGTCGGGCTGACCGGTGGGGCCACCACCACCGAGGTGGCCCGCGGGCTGGCCAGCCGCGGGCCGGCCGGCGAGATCACCGTGGTGACCAACGCGGTGAA
>DASUAC010000634.1:0-7813 GCA_035763985.1 Jatrophihabitans sp.
GGCGGCAGGCCGTACACCTCCGGCTCGTCCAGCAGCAGGAACATCGCGCCACCGCCGCCGATGCCGTCGTCCGGGTCGTTCAGGTACAGCCGGGCCTCGGTCACCCCGGCCTCGTGCAGTGCCTGCTGCCGGGCCGCCGCCCGCTCGCGCAACTCGTCCAGATCGCCGAACTGGATGGATTCGGTCGGGCAGGCCTTGGCGCAGGCCGGGGTCAGGCCGGCCCCCAACCGGTCGTAGCAGAGCGTGCACTTCTGCGCCAGCCCGTTGTTCTTCGCTGCCTTGCCGCCGTCCCGCCGGTCGATCACCCCGAACGGACAGGCCGGCACGCAGTAGCCGCAGCCGTTGCAGATGTCGTCCTGCACCACCACCGTGCCGAACTCGGTACGGAACAGCGAGCCGGTCGGGCAGACGTCCAGGCAGGCGGCATGGGTGCAGTGCTTGCACACATCGGATTCCATCAGCCAGCGGAACTCGGTGCGCGCGCCGCCGCCGGCCGCCGGCGGGGCGGCCGGCGGCTCCAGCCGTACCGCGGTGCTGTCGGTGCCGAGCTTGCTGGCGTCCCCGGTCAGCGCCTCCCCCGCCGCCCGGTTCGCCGCATCGCTCCCCGGACGCGAGGTGGGCAGGCCCTCGAAGCCCGGTTCCTGCGCGGCGTGCCGGCGTGGCTGCTCGATGAACGCGACGTGCCGCCAGCTGCTGGCGCCCAACGCGCCGGTGTTGTCGTAGGACGAGCCGAGCAGGTTCAGCCCGTCCTCGGGTACGTCGTTCCACTCCTTGCAGGCCACTTCGCAGGCCTTGCAGCCGATGCACACCGAGGTGTCGGTGAAGAACCCCATCCGGGGCCGTTCCGGCCGCCAGCCGGCGTCGGCCGCGACATGCGGCTGCGGCCCGTACAGCTCATTGCCCATAGTGCCCCGCCTCGAAGGATGCCGTACCTGGGAGGGACGGGGCCTGTTCGCCGTCCGGTCCAACCGTAGCGTGCGCCACGCCCTCCCAGCCTGGACGCAATCGTTGGATGATGCAACACTCCAAGCAGAGGCGAACCGAGCCCTCGAATGCGACCGGTGTCTCGTGGCGGATGCTCCCCGAGCCGGTCAGCGGTGTGAGAGGCGGACTCTGCAGATGCCTTCCGAACGGAGCCGATTGCAATGGCCGGTGCTCCGGCAGGCGACCGGACCGGACCGGCTCGGCCGGGGTGCCGCGGTCCAGTCGCCACGCCGGGAACGCTGGGTGGCCCGTACCGAGACCGCGGACAAGGTGGTGGCCAGCGTCTGCCCGTACTGCGCGGTGGGCTGCGGGCAGCGGATCTACGTCAAGGACGGTCAGGTCGTCCAGATCGAGGGCGACCCGGACTCGCCGGTGAGCCGGGGCCGGTTGTGCCCCAAGGGTTCGGCGAGCAAGCAGCTGGTGACCAACCCGCTGCGGGAGACCCGGGTCCGGTACCGGCGGCCGCACGGCACCGACTGGGAGTACCTGCCGCTGGACACCGCGATGGAAATGATCGCCGACCGGGTGCTCAAGTCCCGCCGCGACTTCTGGCAGGAGGAGGTGGACGGCAAGCGCGTCAACCGCACCATGGGCATCGCCAGCTTGGGAGGAGCGACCCTCGACAACGAGGAGAACTACCTCATGAAGAAGCTGTACACGGCCATGGGCGCGATCCAGATCGAGAACCAGGCCCGTATTTGACACTCCTCCACCGTTCCCAGTTTGGGGACGAGCTTCGGACGTGGCGGCGCCACGACGTTCCAGCAGGATCTGCAGAACGCTGACTGCATCCTGATCGAAGGCTCGAACATGGCCGAGTGCCATCCGGTCGGGTTCCAGTGGGTGATGGAGGCGAAGGCGCGCGGCGCGACCGTCATCCACGTCGACCCACGGTTCACCCGGACCTCGGCGGTGGCCGACCTGCACGTGCCGATCCGGGCCGGCAGCGACATCGCCTTCCTGGGTGGGCTGGTCAACTACGTGCTCTCCGGCGAGCACTACTTCCGTGACTACGTCGTCACCTACACCAACGCGCCGGTGCTGCTGCGCGAGGATTTCGCCGACACCGAGGACCTGGACGGGCTGTTCTCCGGTTTCAACGCCGAAACCCGCCAGTACGACCCGTCCAGCTGGATGTACGAGAACGTCGAGGTGAACGCCGCCGCCGGCCAGCGCGACAAGCAGTACTCCGAGCGTGCCACCGAGGGCACCAAGCAGTCCTCGCACGGCGAGTCGCACGGCAGCGGCGGTGCCGCGCTGCACGGCGAGCCGGAGCGGGACGAGACGCTGCAGCACCCGCGCTGCGTCTTCCAGGTGCTCAAGCGGCACTTCAGCCGCTACACCCCGGAGATGGTGGAGCAGATCTGCGGCATCCCGCCGGCGACGTTCCACCGGGTGGCCGAGGCGCTGGTCGCCAATTCCGGCCGGGACCGCACCAGCGCCATCGCCTACGCGGTGGGCTGGACCCAGCACACGGTCGGCGTGCAGTACATCCGCACCGCGGCCATCCTGCAGTTGCTGCTGGGCAACATCGGCCGGCCGGGCGGCGGCATCCTGGCGCTGCGCGGGCACGCCTCGATCCAGGGCTCGACCGACATCCCGACGCTGTACAACCTGCTGCCCGGCTACATCCCCATGCCGCATGCGCACAAGCACGAGAGCCTCGACGACTTCGTCACCGCCGATTCCGACATGAAGGGCTTCTGGGGCAACATGCGGGCCTACACGGTCAGCCTGCTCAAGGCCTACTGGGGCGCGGCGGCGAACGAGGCGAACGACTACTGCTTCTCCTACCTGCCCCGGCTGACCGGCGATCACTCGACCATGACCACCGTGATGCAGCAGGTCGACCAGGGCGGCGGCGGCTACTTCCTGGTCGGGGAGAACCCGGCGGTGGGCTCGGCCAACGGCAAGTTGCAGCGCATGGGCATGGCCAACCTGGACTGGCTGGTGGTCCGGGACTTCTCGCTGATCGAGAGCGCGATGTTCTGGAAGGACGGCCCGGAGATCGCCACCGGCGAGCTGCGCACCGCCGACATCGGCACCGAGGTGTTCTTCCTGCCGGCCGCCGCGCACACCGAGAAGAACGGCAGCTTCACCAACACCCAGCGGATGCTGCAGTGGCACCATCAGGCGGTCGAACCGCCGGGCGAGGCCCGCAGCGACCTGTGGTTCTACTACCACCTGGGCCGGATCATCCGGCAGAAGCTGGCCGACTCCACCGACCCGCGGGACCGGCCGTTGCTCGACCTCACCTGGGACTACCCGACCGAGGGCCCGCTGGCCGAGCCGAGCGCCGAGGCGGTGCTGGCCGAGATCAACGGCTTCGACGCCGAGGGCAAGCCACTGTCCGGCTACACCGCGTTGAAGGACGACGGCAGCACCTCCAGCGGCTGCTGGATCTACTGCGGGGTGTACGCCGACGGGGTGAACCAGTCGGCCCGCCGCAAACCCGGCCGCGAGCAGAGCTGGGTGGCTCCGGAGTGGGCCTGGGCCTGGCCGATGAACCGGCGGATCCTGTACAACCGCGCCTCGGCGGATCCGGCCGGCAAGCCGTGGAGCGAGCGCAAGGCCTACGTCTGGTGGGACGAGCAGGAGCAGAAGTGGACCGGGCACGACGTGCCGGACTTCGAGGCCGACAAGCGGCCGGACTACGTGCCGCCGCCGGACGCCACCGCCGAGAAGGCGCTGCGCGGGGACGACCCGTTCATCATGCAGGCCGACGGCAAGGCCTGGCTGTTCGCACCGGCCGGCTTGGGCGACGGCCCGCTGCCGACCCACTACGAACCGCAGGAGTCGCCGTTCGACAACCCGCTGTACTCCCAGCGGGCCAACCCGGCCCGGGAGCAGTTCCCCCGTCCGGACAACGCCTACAGCCCGTCCGGCAGCGCGCCGGGCAGCGAGGTGTTCCCGTTCGTGCTGACCACCTACCGGCTGACCGAGCACCACACCGCCGGCGGGATGAGCCGCTGGCTGCCGTACCTGTCCGAGTTGCAGCCGGAGCTGTTCTGCGAGGTGTCACCGGAGCTGGCCGCCGAGCGGGACCTGCAGCATCTGGGCTGGGCCACCATCGTGACCGCCCGGACCGCGGTGGAGGCGCGGGTGTTCGTGACCGACCGGATGGTGCCGTTACGGGTGCAGGGCCGGGTCATGCACCAGGTCGGCATGCCCTACCACTGGGGTCCGAACGGACTGGCCACCGGGGACGCGGTGAACGACCTGGTCTCGATCTCGCTGGACCCGAACGTGCACATCCCGGAGTCCAAGGTGACCTCCTGCGACATCCAGCCCGGACGGCGGCCGCGCGGGCCGCAGCTGCTGGCCTACGTCGCCGACTACCGGCGCAGAGCCGGAGCGATCTCCGACGGCAAGGTCAACACGACCGGCTGACCGGCCTGGCCCGGGTTGGCGTCGGCGGCCGGGTCAGCGGTCCTGCGGACAAGCCGAAGGGCGGCCTCGGCGATGCCGAGGCCGCCCTCACCGAGCTAGGCCAGCTCTACAGCTCGATGCTGTCCAGAGCTGCCGTGCCCACGGGCCTGCCGGACGCTGTCCAGCGGACAGCAGTCCAGCGGACGGCAGTCCAGCGGACCGCTGTCCAGCGGACGGCAGTCCAGCGGACCGCCGTCCAGCGGACAGCCGCCCAACTGCCAGATGTGAGACGCATCTTCCCTCCTGTGCTTGGTGAAACGGTTGGGGGTTACTACATGGCGGCCCCCGTCCACCGACCCGCCGATCGATGGACGAGCTTCCCGTTGCGCCGAACCGGACCACGCAATACCGTGACCGCCTCGGCCAGCGTTGTTACCGCCACGACTTCGACCCTGCTACCCAGCACTCGACGCGCGTCCTCCACGTCTGCCGGGGTCTCGGCTGGGACCAGAAACCTCCGCACGTGTGGGTGCGCGCGCACCGCCCACGCCTTGTACTCCACCGCGCCGACACCGCCCACCCGGCCGGCCAGGTCAACCGTTCCGGTGGCGACTACGTTGCCTCCGGCGGCCAGCGTGCCACCGGTCTGCGCGTCGATGATGCTCAGCGCACTGGCCAGCCCCAGCGACGGCCCGCGCAGATCGTCCGGCAGCTCGAACCGGGCGTCGAGGCCGTGCTCCAGCCGCCGCGCCGCGGTGACCACCCGGATGCCCCAGGTGCCGTCCGGATGCCGGGCGAGCCGCACCGTGCGCGGCGCGTCCGGCTCGCCGGAGGCCAGCGTGCGCAGCAGGCTCAGCTGCACCGCGTTGCGACCGGCCAGCGCCGAGCGCAGTTCGACCGCGGTGCCGATCGGCCGGCCGTCCACCGCGATCACGATGTCGCCATCGGCCACGCCGACCGTGTCGACCCGGACCGCGTCGACCAGGGCTCCGCCGCCGACCTCGCGTACCTGGTGGCCCAGCTGCGCCGCGGCTGCCGCGGTTGCCGAGTCCAGCGCCCAGTCGGTGGCCTCGGCGCCGGCCGCCTCGAAGTCGTCCACCGGGCTGCCGCCGGTGATCCGGGCCCGCAGCACCACGGAGGCGTGCCGGGTGAACAGGTGGCTGAGCACCTCCCGGGACGACGGCCGCAGTTCCGCCCGGTAGGACACCGCGCAGATGTCGCCGACCGGGGCCGGGGCGGGCCGGCCGTTCAGCCGCAGCCGAGCGCCGTTCAACGGAATCAGTTCGTAGTCGGGACGCACCGCCGCCAGCGGTAGCCGGCCGGTACGCCGTCGGGCCAGAGCGGCGGGCGGTAGCGGCGCGTGGCTACTGCTCCACGCGTTCGATCCACCGTCGAGTCTCATGGCCGGGCTCCTTCTGCGGGCTGTGCTACTTGCGGGTGAGGCGATGCCCTACGGGTCCAGGCCTCGGCGGAGCCGCCACCGGATCACGGCGTCGGGACCGTCCGCGACTGGTGTGGCGGATCCGGTTCATCGATGATGAAAATCGATGGTTCGGACCATCCGCCGTTCCGTCCGGCAAGGGAAAGCTACACCAATTTCACGCGATCCGGAACCCCCTTTAGTAATAAGGGTGTTAATGGTCTCGCTACTCACGGGCGGTAGCTTAACAACTACAAAATGTGTCCGGCTAACAAGCACCTCACATGACGGTTGCGCTCCGTGACCCTGCGATCACCGATCGTCATTACCCTTGTAAACAAAGGATAAACTCGATCGGCTGGTGTGATCGGGAATCCCCTGTCTTTATAAGGGAAAAGCCCACTGACCAGCGAATCGCCGAGTCGCGGGGCGGGCCCGTAGGTCAATCGATCAACGGCTGCGCGGACGGCGACCAGGAAGGTGCCGGACGGCCCGAGCGCGGATAGTGGGGCGTCCAGGACTAACGACGTTAGGTAGTTAAGGTCAGCGTGTGGTTACCGGGCGTGACACGTGTCCGCGGACGGCGTCGGCGAAGCTCGATGGATCGGCTGGCTGCTCTCAGGATGGGCCCGGTGTCCAGGTTAGCCTGGTTGCCGCAGTTGCACGGTTCCGGTCGACATTCGGCGTGTCGCGGGGAATCCGGCCCGGGGTGGCACCGATCGCCAGCCCGATCATGCCCTCGACCCCGGCCCGCTCCGGGCGCCGGCCGTCGGCCCTCCGGCGCCCACCAGCCCGGTCTCCGGTCGCCGGCCGCCCCCGCACCGGTGGGCATGCCGGACGTGGAACACGGTGCCGTGAGCCCGTCGGATACACAGGGGGCCGGCCCATCCGGGCCGGCCCCCCTGCACGTACTTCTATCTGTATCCGTTCGATCCGTCGTGACCGCTAGGCAACCGGTTGGCTGTCCTCGAGGCGCTCGGACTGGTCGAAGATCTGGGCATCGATTTCACGGAGCTTGGGCGCGTACTCGCGACCGTGGTGAGCGCAGAACAGCAGCTCCCGGCCGGCCGACAACGTGACGCGCACATAGGCCTGGGCGCCGCACCGGTCGCAGCGGTCCGCTGCGGTCAATGGCTCCACGGTCAGGGTGCCTGTCACAGTTCCCTCGTTTCTTGCGAGAACATCTCGCTGCTTGGTGGCGCGGGGTCCTCAGGTCTCCCGTGGCTTGAGAGCTCCATCGTGTCCGCTCGGTACATACAACCAGTTCAGGCGCGCCGACGTTCCGCCAAGGCCGGAGAATGAGACCTATTTCGCCTGTAGCGAAATGGCGAATCAACTGAGTAACAAGGCCTTTCCATCCGGTCACCAGCGGGGGCTGTCCATCGTACGGTCGCAGTGGCTTCTGCGGCGATTTGAGCATCTTGCGCAAGCCTTACGGACGGCTGGAGTCTCCCTCGAGCCCGCGCGTCACAGTTGCGCCATCAAGTGCTCCCGGCGCGCCTCCAGCAACTCCACCGGCGCCGCCGAGGTGGGCGGCCCGGGTACGGCCGCCCGCAGCCGGGCATGCAGCTGCCCGTGCGGGGTGCCCGTCCGGGCCGCGAGCACCGCGACCAGCCGGTTCACCTCGCGGCGCAGCTCGGCGGCAGCGCGCCAACCCGCCCGGCTGGGCGCTGCCGCGGCGCCGGGCACCGGATCGACCGGCTCGGCAGCCGGCTCGTCCCGCTCGAACAGGCTCACCTGGCGCGACCGGCTGGCCCGCTTACGCAGCTCGCCGTCCCGCTGCGCCAGCAGCGCGGCCGTCTGCTCGGCGGTGAGCAGCCCGGGCAGGCCGAGGAAGTCCTGTTCGTCCTCGTCCGGCAGCCGGCCGTCCGGCGACCGGACCGACTCCGCGGTGACCGCCCGGCCGCCGTGCAGCACGTGTGCGAACTCGGCCTCCGCCTCCAACGCCTCCCATTCGCCCACCAGGCTGGCCGAGGCTTGCTCGGCCGGCTCGTCCGGCAGCTCGTCGACCAGCTCCAGGCTGCTGTCGGAGGAGGCCGG
>DASUAC010000635.1:0-4257 GCA_035763985.1 Jatrophihabitans sp.
CGGCGGCACCGGCGAGCAGCAGGTTCCGCGGCCGCCATCGGCCGGCCGGCTGCGTCTGGTCGACGGCGACCGTCGCGGCCAGCACCCGATGCACCGTGTCGGCCGGATCGGGGGCCTGCAGGGCGTGCGCCAGCAGCACCGAGCGCAGCTCGTCCGGCAGCGTCCGCTTGCTCACCGATCCACCCGACCCTCCGCGGGAGCGCCCTCCGCGGGAGCGCTCATCGCTGCGCTGCGCCCTGTCGCCGGCGCCGGCAGAATCGGCCGCTCAGTCATCCGCCCCACCTGCCATGGTCATCGCACGTTCCTCAGGTACGCCGAGCCGATCCCGTCGTCGGCGAACTTGCCCGTGCGGCGCAGGGCGTTCAGCGACCGGCTGATCAGGCTGCGGACGGTGCCGACCCGGCACTCCAGCACCTGCGCCACCTCGTCATCGGGCAGGTCGTGGAAGAACCGCAGCACGATCGCCGCCCGCTGCCGCTCGGACAGCTCGCCGAGCTCGTGCCAGATCGCCAGCCGCTCGTCCACCTCGGCCGTCCGGTCCCGCTGCTCCGGCTGGTCGGTGAACCGCTCCAGCGTCGGGTCGTAGCGCACCTCGGTGGCCGACATCCGGCGCCGGCCGGCCAGGAACCGGTTCACCACCGCCTTGCGCACGTAGGCCAGCTGGTGCTCGGCCTCGGCGACCTGGGCCCACCGCGGGTACAGCCAGACCAGCGTGTCCTGCACCAGCTCCTCCGCATCGCCGGCGTCCCGGGTGAGTAGGTACCCGGTCCTGAGCAGCGCAGCGGTGTGCGTGCGGACGAACTCGGCGAACTGCTCGTCCGTCGCCGACCGCGACCCCGCCACGCCCATCAGATGCGCCCGGCTCGCTCAGCCGTTGCGTACCGGGGAGAACTCCCAGGAATGGCCCGGCCGGACGATCAGCTCGGCCGGCGGATCGGCGAGCTGGCGGGCCGCCTGCCCGGAGCCGTCGATCACCACCAGCCGGGCCTCGCCGCCGTTGCTGCGATACACCCGGGCGGCCGGGTCGAGCCGGCCCAGCGCCCAGTCCAGCAGCTCGTCGAGCCGTCCCTCGACTGCCCGGATCTCCCACATCACGGTCGGCATGCGCCCTCCTTCGCTCAGCACACCACATCGTGCCGGTTCAGCACAGCACCAGCCGGACGGCGCTCAGGCCAGCACCTCGGTGATCGGCAGCGCCGAGTCGGCCGGAATGTCCAGCTCGGAGGCCGGCGCCCCGTGCAGCACCAACTGGGCGCCCAGCGCGGCCACCATCGCGCCGTTGTCGGTGCACAGCCGGGGCCGGGGAACCCGCAGCCGGATGCCGGCCTTGGCACAGCGCTGCGCGGCCAACTCGCGCAGCCGGGAGTTGGCCGCCACCCCGCCGCCGATCAGCAGATGGTCGATGCCCGCCTCGCCAGCCGCCCGGACCGCCTTGGCGGTCAGCACGTCCACCACCGCCTCCTGGAAGGAGGCCGCCACGTCGGCCACCGGAACCGGCTCGCCGGCCCGTTGCCGGGCCTCCACCCAGCGCGCCACCGCCGTCTTCAGGCCGGAGAAGGAGAAGCCGAACGCCGGATCGCCCGGCCCGGTCAGTCCCCGCGGGAACGCGATCGCCGCCGGATCACCTGCCCGGGCGGCCCGGTCGATGAGCGGGCCGCCCGGAAAACCCATGCCGAGCAGCCGGGCCACCTTGTCGAACGCCTCCCCCGCCGCGTCGTCCATGGTGGCGCCCAGTTCGGTCAGGTCCAGGCCGCCCACCCTGGGCACCTGCAGGATCGAGGAGTGCCCGCCGGAGACCAGCAGCGCGATGCACGCCTCGTCCAGCGGGCCGTTCTCCAGCAGGTCGACCGCCACGTGCGCGGACAGGTGGTTCACCCCGTACAGCGGCTTGTCCAGCGCCAGCGCGTACGCCTTGGCCGCAGCGACCCCGACCAGCAGCGCACCGGCCAGGCCCGGGCCGGCGGTGACCGCGATGGCGTCGACGTCGGCCAGCCGGACCCCGGCCTCGGCACAGGCCCGGTGCACGGTGGGCACCATCGCCTCCAGGTGCGCCCGGCTGGCCACCTCCGGCACCACGCCGCCGAACCGGGCATGCTCGGCCACGCTGCTGGCCACCGCGTCGGCCAGCAACTCGGTGCCGGCCACGATGCCCACCCCGGTCTCGTCGCAGGACGTCTCGATGCCCAGCACCAGCGGCTGATCAGCCGGCATGGCGCATCACCACCGCATCCACCCGGCCCTGGTCGTAGTAGCCGCGCCGGGTGCCGATCACCGCGAACCCCAGCTTCCGATAAAGCTGGCGGGCCGCGGAGTTGTCGATCCGCACCTCCAGCAGCACCTCGGCGGCCCGGCGCCGGCCGGCCTCGGCCACCAGCGCCTGCACCAGCCGGCTGCCGATGCCGCGCCGGCGCGCGACCGGCAACACCCCCACCGTCAGGATCTGGGCGGTCTCGCCGATCACCAGCAACCCGCCGCTGCCGACCACCTTGCCGTCCAGTTCGGCCACCAGGTAGCACCGCAACTCGGTGTCGGCGAGTTCGTCCTGATAGCTCTGCCGGGACCAGGCCTCGGCGCCGAACAGCTCGTCCTCGTACGGCAACAGCTGGTCCAGGTCGGCGGTACGCATTCCGCGCAGCGTGATCGCGCCGGCCGGGCTGCCCATCAGGCGCTCACCGGCTTGCGCGCGCCGGGCGCCACGGCGTCCGGCCGGCGCAGGTAGAGCGGAGTCAGCGGCTGGCCGGCGGCCCGGCCGAGCACCCGGTCCCGGGCCAGCGCGGCCAGCCCGGCCACCGTCGGATAGTCGCCGTCCAGCACCGGCAGCGCGAACTCTTGAGCGTACAACCGGGCGCCGGCACCGACCGCGGCGGTCGGATTCAGGCCGGCCGGCAACTCGGCCGGCCGGCCCACCGCGGGGTCGGTCAGCCGCTGCCCGGCCTGGTACAGCGCCCAGTAGATCTCCTTGCGCCGGGCGTCGCCGGCCACCAGCAGCCGGTCGGCCTCGGCATGCCCGACGGCCAGCGCGTCCAGCGAGCACACCGGATAGCAGGGCAGGCCGAGCGCGTCGGCCAGCGCCGCGGCGGTGACCAGGCCGACCCGCAGTCCGGTGAACGGCCCCGGCCCGACACCGGCGACGACCGCGGCCAGATCCGCCGGCGAGCGGCCGGCCGAGTCCAGGCAGTCCCGGATCGCGGGGGCCAGCAGCTCGCCGTGCGCCCGGCCGTGCACCGTCACCCGCTCGGCGAGCACCCGCTGCTCCGCGCAGTCCACCACGCCTGCGGTGACCGCGGCGGAGGAGGTGTCCACAACGAGCGCCAGCACGCCGACCACAGTAGTAGGCCCGCCGGGTGGTGGGCCGACGGCGCCGGACGGGCCGGCTAGGAGGTCAGCTGGATTGGACCGGCGGCTGCGCACCGTCCGCGCCGCCGGCCGCCGGGTCACCGCCCTGGCCGCCCTGGCCGCCGGCGACGGCGCGGGAGCCGGTGAGCTGCGCCTGGAGCTTGGCGATGGCGCTCAGCTCCTCGGCGTGCGCGACGCTGATACTGGTGATCTTCGTGCCGTCCGGCAGCTCGGGCAGCTGCCCGGCGAGCGCCGCGGCGGTGTCGCGCAACCGCTTGGTGGAGCCCACGATCTCCGGCTTGAACTCCGACAGCGCGCCCGGCACCCCGCCGTAGGCCGCGGTGATCCAGGCGCGCTGGCTCAGCAGGGCATCGTTGATCATGGTCTGCATCAGGTCCTGCAGCCGCTTCCAGTCATCCTCGGTCAGAGGCATGTCCTCTCCTATCGGGACGTCGCCGGCGGAGCTGCCGGACTCGCCGGGCAGCGGCCACGGCGCGGTGGAGTTGTACCCGTCGGGGTTCTGGCTCACCGAGATGTGCAGGTGGTACAGATGCGGATCACCCTGCTGCTCATGGAAACCGCCGGGGTTGTTCCAGTCGGTGATCCGGCCCTTGAAGATCGCGTACCCGTTGGGCCAGACCCGCGGATCCTTGGCGGCGTACATCTGGTTGACCATTCCGAACAGTGCCTCGCAGTCCGGCGCGTCGGTCACCGTGACGATGCCGGGCACCCCGGAGACGTCGGCCGCGACATCCAGAGCCCGAACCGTGTTGTCCAGCCACGGGTTGTGATCGGAGCTGGAGTCCTGCGCCTGGTGCTTGGCGTCGCCGATCGTCCCGGTCTGCGGTGAGTTCAACCAGCCGGTGCCGGGGTAGTCCCGTTCGAGCTGCTGCAGCAGGGTCAGCAGCGCCGGGGCGAGCC
>DASUAC010000636.1:0-5995 GCA_035763985.1 Jatrophihabitans sp.
GCTGCCAGCCGGGTGATGTCGACCTTGACGTGGAAGCCGGTGGACAGCAGCACCGGCACGATCACCACCGCACCGGCCAGCCGGTCGAGCAGCCGGCCGGCCGGAGGGTCGGCCCGCTCCAGCCAACCCAGCTCGACCGTCGCGCCCGGACGGTGGGCCCGGACCAGTTCGACCAACCGGCCGATCTCGGCCAGGCCAGCCGGGTCGGCCGTGCCGTGCGCGACGGCGAGCAGGGTGGCGGCCATCGGCTCAGGTTATGCGGCCGTCCTAATGGTCTTCATCACCGGAGGACTGGGCGTCGGTGTAGATCTCGATCCGGTTCTCGCTCAGGGTGTCCCGCGGGCACTTGCTGGACTTCTTGTGCGTCCCGGTCAGGAACCATTCGTTCTGGCCGGTGCCGAGACCGTAACTGTCGCTGTTGCCGTTCTGGTAACGGATCGGCAAGCCGGGGGCACGGACGCCGACCGCGATGATCCGGACCGACTGCTTCGCGGTGACACGGACGTCGATCTCGGTGAACGTGTTCTGGCAGGGACCTTGCGGTTGCTCCAGCTCTTGGTAGACCTCTAGGTCGACGCCGAGCCGCGGCGGGCTGAACAGCTGCAACCCGGTCGGCCAGGTCCACACTCCGGCAAGGTGGCTCTTGCTCGGTGGCCGGACGATCGAATGGGTGATCCGGTGGCCCTTGCCGCTGACGTAGATCTCGACGTGGTTGGTGGTGCGCAGATCCGGCGGGCATTGGCTGGACTTCTGCTGGGTGCCCTTGAGGAACCACAGTTGCTGGGTCGGCGCCTGCTCGAAGATGGTCCCGCCGTCCGGGGTCATCGCGAACACCGTGGTGTCCAGCGCCTGGAAGCCTTGGCTGAAGTCGTCGCCCTCGATGACCTGCGAGGTGAGTAGGTGGCCGTTGATAGCAGTGAAGGTGAGGGTGTAGGTCGCGATATAGAGGTCGCACACCGGGTTGTCGGTGGCCGACTGCTGGACCGTCTTCGAGACCGTGGCGCGGATCGCGTCCGAGTCGTAGATCTTCGCCGTGGTGTTCGGCGCGTCCCAGGTTGCGCCCAGGTGGGTCGGCGGTGCGCTGGACTGTGACGCGGCGGCTGCCGTGGCGCCGGTGACCGCCGGGACGAGCGCCGCGGCGGCTGCCACCGAGGCGAGCAGGCGCATGGATATTCGGATCATCGGGTCCCCCCTCGAGCACGAACGGCCTTGCTGACGGCGTAGAGGGTGCGCCGGCCCCGATGGCCGGGCTAGGGGCGAAGGTCCTACGGCCTGGGGAATGCACCGGCCGTACCGAGGAATTGCAAACTCCTCTCAGAGAATTCCCTTAGTTTCACGAGTAATCCGTGGGCCATCCGTGCACTCCAACTGCGCCCAGATCACCGGCGGCTGCGCGGCCGGCGGTGCGCAGGAGACCTGGCTGCGGGCCGACCTCGCGGCGCATCCGAACCAGTGCACGCTGGCCTTCGACCACCACCCGCGGTACTCCAGCGGCCATGAGGGCGACAGCACCTTCCTGACCGACCTGTACTCCGACCTGTACAACGCCGGTGCTGACCTGCTGCTCAGCGGCCACTCGCACGACTACGAACGGTTCGACCCGCAGGACAACGCCTCCCATCTGGATCTCGCCCGCGGCATCACCCAGTTCGTGGTGGGCACCGGTGGCGCCTTCTTCACCGGGATCGGCACCCTGCATCCGAACAGCGTGGTTCGCCAGAACACCACGTTCGGCGTGCTGGCGCTCACCCTGCACTCGACCAGCTTCGACTGGCGGTTCGTACCGGAGGCGGGCAAGACCTGGACCGACAGCGGCACCCGCACCTGCCACCACGGCCAGCCGGTGACGAACGACTTCGCGCTCAGCGCCAACCCGAGCGCGGTCACGATCGCGCCCGGCAACGCTGCCGACGTCACCATCGGCAGCACGGTGACCAGCGGGGTCGCGCAGAGCATCCCGCTGACCGCGACCGGGTTGCCGGCCGGTGCCACCGCGACGTTCAACCCCTCGACGATCACGGCCGGTGCCAGTTCCACCATGACGATCACGGTCGCGGCCGGCACACCGCCGTCGTCCAGCACCGTGGCGGTGACCGGGACCGGCAGTTCGGCCATCCATACCGTCCCCGTCGGCCTGACCATCGGCAGCGGCAGCGGCAGCACGGTACGGCTGGTGCAATCCGCCGGGGCCACCGAGACGGCCGCGGCCACCAGCCTCAGCACCACGCTGCCGGCCGCGAGCACGGCCGGTGACCTGCTGGCGCTCACCGTCTCCGGCTATACCGGCGCCACCGACAACATCACCTCGGTGACCGACACCGCGGGCAACACCTGGACCAAGGTAGGCGCCTACTTCGTGTCCGGCCACTACTCCGAGGGCGAGTTGTGGTTCTGCGCGAATGCCAGATCGGCGACCTCGGTGACGGTCCGCCAGCGCCACCGCGCTGGTGCAGGCCACCACGGTGCTGGAGTTCGCCGGGATCGCCGCGACCAGCCCGCTGGACCGCTCGGCCGGCACCGCCGGGACGAGTACGACGGCCAACTCCGGCTCGATCACCCCGGCCGCCGGTGAACTGCTGGTCGGCTTCGCCGGCGGCCACGGCTCGACGCAGGCGATGACGGTGACCACGGCGGGCCTCACCGCGTTAACCCAACGGAACAGCGCCACCAGCACACCGGTGAGCGTGCGGGCCGGCTACCAACTCAGTGCCGGCGGCAGCTCGGTGGCGTTGACCGCGACCTTCGGCAGCACGATGTACTGGACGGCCGGGATTGCGGCGTTCCGCCGGGCCTAGGGGCTCGGGCCAGGTCCCAGGGCTTCGTTGGCCGGCCGACCGGAAAGCAGCCGGGCCCGGTTCCAGTGCTGGAACCGGGCCCGGCTTCGGCGACCCCGACGGGACTTGAACCCGCGACCTCCGCCGTGACAGGGCGGCGCGCTAACCAACTGCGCTACGGGGCCTTGCTGGCACCTTGTTGGCACACCGAGGCGTGCCGACCTTGCAGAACCTTACTACCTGAGCCGGACTTGGCGAAAACCGCCCCGGCCCACGTACCCCCAACGGGATTCGAACCCGTGCTACCGCCGTGAAAGGGCGGCGTCCTAGGCCACTAGACGATGGGGGCGGAACAACCGGTCCATGGTATCGATCGGCCGGCCCGGCCGTTCGCCGGGCCCGTCCGCCCGGGCCTCCCGTCGGCCAGCCGCACTACCCGGCCGGCGCGCCACCGTCCGGCCGGCTTGCCCCGGCTCAGTGCGGCTTGCCCGGCTCAGTACGACTTGTTCTCGGCCGGCAGCAGCTCGTACCGCGGGTTGGCCAGCGCCAGGTGGCCCTTGTACTCGCCGACCGTCCCGGTCACCCGCACCAGGGCGCCGGGGTCGATGCCCGGGATCCGGGTACGGCCGAAGAACAGCAGCCGGATGCCGCCGGTGTCGTCGAACACCTGAGCCTCCAGCGACTTGCCGGCCGCCGTGCCCACCTGCACGATCTTGATCCGGCCCTCGATGGTGACCCGCTGCTTCCACTTCACCCCGGCGATCGGGGTGATGCCGTTCTGGTCCGGATGCGGCAGCTCGGCCGCCGGGCCGCCGTCCGGCTCGACGTCGGCCACCTCGCGGGACTCGTCGGTGAGCGCGGCCCGCTGCTGGGCCTTGGTCCGTTGCCGCTCCAGCTCCTGCTCCTGCCGCTCGTCCAGCGTGGTGTCGAACGGCACGATGGTCGCCGACACGTGCGGGATCTTGGCCATCGCGGCGGCGATCCGATCCGCCGTCCGGTCGTGCAGGATGCGCTGGGAGAACCGCCGGAAGGTGCGCCGGGGCAGCAGCACGGTGACCTCGGCCCGTTCCCCGATCACCGCGCTGAGCGCGGTCTCGGCGACCGCCCGGAGCAGCCGGCGGTCCGGGCACTCGACGATCTCCAGCGGCACCTTCTCGCCGAGGCCGCGTTCGATCCAGCCGCGCTGCAGCTCGTCGGCGCGCTGGCTGTCCAGCGAGATGTGCACCGCGCGCAGCTCGGTCGGCCGCAGGCTGCCGGCGTACCGCAGGGCGCGCACCACGGCCAGGTCCAGCCGGTCCACCAGCACCAGCACCACGTGCCGGGGGTAGTTCGGCATCTTGACGCCCTGGCCGCCCATCGCGTTGGTGACCAGATCCAGTGAGCGGGCCTCGTCCCGGTACTGCTGGTTCAACCGCAGCAGCAGCAGCCAGAGCAGCGGGGCCAGCAGCAGCACCAGCCAGGCGCCCTCGGTGAACTTCACCACCGCGGTGATCACCACCACCGCCAGCGACAGCGCACCGCCGGAGGCGTTGATCCACCACTTCTGCCGCCAGCCCGGTTCCTTGTGGATGGTGTGGTACTTGGCCATCCCGAAGCCGGCCAGGGTGAATCCGGTGAACACGCCGAGCGAGTAGAACGGCACCAGCTTGTCCACGTTCGCCTTGCCGGCCACCAGCAGGATCATCGACAGCAGCGTCAGGATGATGATGCCGTTGCTGAACGCCAGCCGGTGCCCGCGCCTGGTCAGCTGCCGGGGCAGGAAGGAGTCCTCGGCAACGAAGTTGGCCAGGAACGGAAAGCCGGTGAACGGGGTGTTGGCGCCGGTGAACAGGATCAGCGCGGTGGCGATCTGGACGATGACGAAGCCGACGTGCCCGACGATCCCGTTACCCAGCGCTGCCCTGGCGACCTGGGATATCACCGTCGGGGAACCGCCCTCGAACGGTGCGGCGTGCGTCTGCATGGCCAGCCAGCCGACGCCGGAAACCAGGAAGGCCAGCATCGAGGCCATGATCACCAAGGTGCGCCGGGCGTTCGGCCCGTTCGGCGGCTTGAACGCGCTGACCCCGTCGGAGATCGCCTCCAGTCCGGTCAGCGAGGCGCCACCGTTGGCGAACGCCTTGAGCAGGTAGAAGATCGCCAGGCTGGACATGATCGAGTGGCCGGCATCGTGGATCGGCAACTGGTGCTCGCCGCCGACCACCCGGTCGACGCCGTACTTGGGCAGGTCGCCGAACAGTTCCCGGATCGCCCCGGTGAGGATCACCAGCGTCGCCGAGCCGAAGAAGAAGTAGGTGGGAAAGGCGAATGCCTTGCCGGCTTCCCGGATCCCGCGCAGGTTGCCGTAGGCCAGCAGCGCGATCAGGATCAGGCACAGCTCGACCTTGTACGGGGTGAGCGAGTGCACCGCCGAGGTGATGGCGGCCACCCCGGCCGCGGTCTGCACCGCGACCGTCACGATGTAGTCGATCAGCAGCGCCACCGCCGCGACCTGGGCCATCTTGTAGCCGAAGTTCTCCCGGCAGACCACGTACGAACCGCCGGCCCGGGTGTAGACCATCACGACTTCCCGGTACGACAGCGTCATCAGCACCAGGATCACCAGGATCACCGCGGTCATCGGCGCCAGCAGGTGGAAGCCGGCCAGCCCGAACACCCCGAGCAGCACGATCAGCATCTCCTCGGTCCCGTAGGCCGAGGAGGAGATGCAGTCGCTGGACAGCACGCCGAGGGCCAGCCGCTTGGACAGCTTCTCCTCGTGCAGTTGCGAACTGACCAGCGGCGGGCCGAGTAGCACCCGTTTGATCCGGTAACCGAGCCGTTCCGGCACGGAGACGGTGCTGGCCAGTGCCGGCGCTGCCGCCTGATCCGTGCGCGGCGTCTGCACAGAGCTCATGTCGGAAAGGCTACGACGTCTGCTCACCAGCCGGGGGCCGGACGGACCGCACCGACCGGCTCGCCACCGCCGAGCACCGGCTCGCCCGCCAGTTCGGCCAGCAGCGCGGTCGGCACGCCGAGGTGGTGCAGCGCCCAGGTCGCGGCGCAGCTGGCCGCCCGGGTGGCGCCGTCGTCGATCTTGACCGCCAGCGCGCCGCCGTCCGGTAGCGCCATCGCGAAACCGCCCTCCGCGCCGTCCTTGGCGATCAGGCCGGGGATCCGGCGCATCAGGGTGGTTACCGGGCGCTGCTCGCCGCCGACCAATTCCGGGAAGGTACGCATCG
>DASUAC010000637.1:0-2509 GCA_035763985.1 Jatrophihabitans sp.
GCCAAGACCTACGCGATGACCGGCTGGCGGGTCGGCTGGCTGATCGGGCCGGCCGATCTGGTGCAGGCCGCGGCCAACCTGCAGTCGCATGCCACCTCGAACGTGGCCATCGTCTCGCAGATGGCCGCGGTGACCGCGCTGACCGGCGACCTGTCCGCGGTGGCCATGATGCGCGAGGCGTTCGACCGGCGCCGCCGGGCGATCGTGCGGATGCTGTCGGAGATCGACGGGGTGCGCTGCCCCGAGCCGGGCGGCGCGTTCTATGCCTATCCGCAGGTCAAGGGCCTGCTCGGCCGCCCGCTGCGGGGCCGGACGGCCGGCAGCACCATCGAGCTGGCGGAGTTGATCCTGGACGAGGCCGAGGTCGCGGTGGTGCCGGGTGAGGCGTTCGGCACGCCGGGCTACCTGCGGCTGTCCTACGCCCTCGGCGACGACGACCTGGTGGAGGGAATCAGCCGGCTGCAGCGCCTGGTCGCCGAAGGCTGACCTGGATAGTGCGGCTAGGAGACTGCCGACTCGGGAACCCTCCACACCGAACGCGAAGGTCGAAGTCGTGGACGACTGCTCGCCTCTTCGAACCGGGTTCCACTACCCTCCCCTGCCGCCGGACGGATGACCGGCGGACAGACGAATCAGCCGAGCAGATCGGCGTATTCGGGATTGCGCTGGATGTAGTGCGCCACGAACGGACACGCCGGCTCGACCCGCCGGCCCTGCGCCCGGATGTCGTCCAACGCGTACCGCACCAGCCGGCCGGCATAGCCGCGGCCGCCGTACGCCGGATCGGTCTCGGTGTGCGGCACCACCACCACCTCACCGCGCTGGTAGTAGGTCGCCAGGCCGACCCGACGGCCGCCGAGCCACGCCTCGTACCGGCCGGCCGCGTCGTCCCGGACGAACTCCAGCTCGGGTTCGGTACCCGTCTCCGATTCGGTCACGCCAGCCGCACCTTCGCCCGCGCCTTGGCCAGTACGGTCTGGCCGGCCACCGTGGCGGTCAGGTCGATCTCGGCCGTGCGTTCCGCCGGATCCACCGACCGGACGCTGCCGGAGACCTCCAGTTGGCTGGCCGTGTCGTGCTCCACCACCACCGGGCGGGTGAACCGGACGCCGTAGGACAGCACCGCGCCGGGATCGCCGAGCCAGTCGGTGACCACCCGCACCGCCATCGCCATGGTCAGCATGCCGTGCGCGATCACGTCCGGCAGCCCCACCGCCTGGGCGGTCTGCTGGCTCCAGTGGATCGGGTTGAAGTCACCGGACGCGCCGGCGTACTGGATCAGGGTGGCGCGTCGGATCGGGAACGTCTGGGCCGGGAGCTGCATGCCGACCGGCACCTCGGTCAGCGACCGGCTCACCGCGCACCTCCTTGCCGTCCACCGACTTGCCGTCCCTCGACTTGCCGTCCACCGACTTGCCGTCCCTCGACTTGCCGTCCCTCGACCGGTCCGCGTCCGGTGCTCGCCCGCCGCGCGCGGACCGGTCCGCGGACCCGAACCACCACGGGGTCAGTGTGCCCCGGCACGGCCATGGTTAGCCCACCTCCGCGGTCCGGGTGGTGGCGGTCCCCCGCGCCACCAGGGTGGAGAGTGCGGTGACCACCAGTTCGCCGTCGGCGGCGAAGATCTCGCCCTTGGTGGTCAGCAGGTCGTTGCCGGCCGCCGTCCGGATGGACTCGACGCTGGCGCGTACCCGCAGCACGTCGCCGGCGCGGATCGGGCGCTGATAGATGAACTGCTGCTCGCCGTGCACCACCTTGGAGTAGTCCAGGCCGAGTTCCGGATCCCGGACCACCTGATGGCTGGCCCGCATGGACACCACGATCGCGAAGGTCGGCGGGGCGATCACGTCCGGGTGACCGAGGGCCTGCGCGGCGGCCGGGTCGCGGTACGCCGGGTTGGGGTCGCCGATCGCGTCGGCGAACTCGCGAATCTTCTCCCGGCCTACCTCGTACGGCTCGGTCAGTGGGTAGGTCCGCCCCAGGAACGATTGATCAAGCGGCATCGTCGCACCGTATCCCACCGCCGATCACCCCCCGCGCGGTGCTGGCTCAGCGCCGGCCGGAAATGCAAACTGGCGCCGTCGATGCCGACGGCGCCAGAGCGCGAATTGCGGTGAGCGAGAACGCTCAGCGGGTCTCGCGGTGGTCGGTGTGCTTACCGCAGTTCGGGCAGAACTTCTTCAGGTCGAGCCGGTCCGGGTCGTTACGCCGGTTCTTCTTGGTGATGTAGTTGCGGTGCTTGCACACCTGACACGCCAAGGTGATCTTCGGTCGTACGTCAGTGGCTGCCACTTCTCGTGCCTCTCAATGCGATCGTGCTCGGTTGCGGTGCGGTAGCGAGGGCCGGACTTGAACCGGCGACACAGCGATTATGAGCCGCTTGCTCTACCAGACTGAGCTACCCCGCCCCGGCAATCCCGGGTGCGAGACTGCCCGAGCCCCCTTACGGAATCGAACCGTAGACCTTCTCCTTACCATGGAGACGCTCTGCCGACTGAGCTAAGGGGGC
>DASUAC010000638.1:0-10704 GCA_035763985.1 Jatrophihabitans sp.
TCCGCCTCGGCCAGGTGCCAGTACCAGCCGGAGTCGCCGGCGCCGTGAATCAGCACGAAGCTCGCCATGGTTGCGACCTTTCCACGGTGGCGGCGCAGCCGCTGGCCGGATACCCGATGGAGCCTGATACCCGGGTTCGCCGGCGCCAGGGCCCTCCCGCGGTACCGAGCGGGACCTAAGTCCCGGTCGGTACAGGCCGAACCGCCCGTGAGATAGAGCGCATTACCGGCCATTGTGGAGCAAGTCGATCAAGTGGATCGGTGACCCGGCAGGCGAGCCGGGGGACCGGTTCGCGCAAGGGGATGCGTTGTGCCATACGGACACCTGGGCTCGGGACGGATCAAGGACTCGGTCTGGGACTGCCCGCACGGCATGAACCTGCGCCCCTGACAGTGCCGGACGAGCCGGCGCTCCGACGCACGGACGGGACTTCAGGTCGGCGCTCGGGACTCAGGTCGCTAAAGCAGCGTCTGGTCTACCGCTGATGCCCATACGCCCTATGCGAAACTCGGCTTTCGGCCGGCACCGGACAGCTACCTCGAACGGCCCCGGCCCGGCGGAGGGGCCGCCGGACCACCGGCGTGATCGACAGCGTGCGCGATGACATTCGCCTCTGCCGAGGGTCGCCGCGGCGATGGATCGTGACTGGGACGGTCCGCACCGGACCGTCCCGGTCTAGGGGGGTCGTCATGCATTCGTTCACGCACCTGCGCCGCGGGCGCACGCGTCGTCTTCTCGCCGTCGCGCTGGTGATGCCGCTTGCCGGCCTCGCCGCGCCGGCCGCAGCCTGGGCGAGCACCGCTTCGCCAACCGCAGCCTCGCCGGCCGCAGCCTCGGCGCACGCCGCCTTGGCGCACGAGGAACACCGCAGCGGTCACCCGGCCTGGACCCAGTTCCAGCACGACGCCGCGAAGACCGGGTGGAACCCCGCGGAGCATTCGCTGACCCGGCGCAACGTGGGCACGCTCACGCAGCGCTGGACCTCCGTCGACGGGCTGAGCGGCTCGCCCATCGTGGTCGGCGAGCGGGTCTTCGTGACGCTGGACGGTCAGCTCACCGCGTTCTCCCGGGACACCGGCAGGCAACTGTGGCAGACAGCGCTGGACGGCGACGTGTCGATCCCGCCGGGCGCCCTCGCCTACGGTGACGGCTAGCGGTTCCGCGCCGGGGAACCCGTCCTCCGGGTGTCGTGGTCAGCGCAGGCTGTTGGCGATGCGCAGCAGTTGGGCAGTGCTGAGGTCGGGAAGGTTGCCACCGAACGAGCAGACGGACCACACATAGGGCTGGTCCGACCAGGTGACGCATCGTTGCACGGCGACCTTCCCGCCGCTCTGCACGACCCGGGCCGGATGCCCCAGCACGGTGCCGCGGGCCAGTTCCTGCTCCTCGAACAGCGGATGGAATGGTGACCGTAGCTGATCGATGTGCAGCACCAGTTCGGAGCCGTCGGCCGGCCGGGGGAAACGCTCGTAGTTCCGGAAGGATCCGGTGGCCGGGGACCCGCCCAGCGCGATCTGCCGGTAGCCGGCCGGCAGGTAGTGGGGCGTCGGCACCGTGGCGGCGTCGAGCACCGGTACCGATCGGCCGTTGGCGTCCATCAGCGTGCGCCGGCCGAGTGGCTGTCGCAGTCGGGCAATGACCGGCACGGGTTCATGGCCGGACGCGGCGCAGGCGTCGGCGCTCGGCGGTGCCTGGTCGGGCCGGTAGGCACGGACCCTGATCGTCACCGACGTCGCGGTCTCGGAGACCGTCGGCCGCAGGGCGGGCAGGCCGGCGCCCACGCAGTAGTCCGGCAGGTGCATCACATCGGCACTGACCTGGATCGAGCGACCATCCGGCAGCAGCACCGGCCCGTCCCAGTAGACGGTCGCGAGCAGCGATCCAGGCCGCTGATCGTTTGCCGCGGCCGTACCGGGCCGCTGGGACTGGCAGCCGGCCAGGGCCACGCCGGCCACCACCAGTCCGGCGATCGAACCCCGCATCCACCGGTACCGCAGCAACCGGCCCACCACGACCCTCCCGCCGTCGAACCTCGATTGCATCAAGAATCCGCCCATCCCGGTGGCCCAGGGGCGTCGGAGCACGAACCGCAACCCGATAGCGACCGGTTCGTAAGCGGGTCCCTTGGTGACCGAACAGCCACAAGGCAGGGACGAATGCATCACGGTGTACGCCTGATGGTCCCTCAGGCCGGCCCCGAAGCTCGATGATGGCCTGGTGAAATCGATCCGGCTCGCGTTCTGCCTGGCAGCGCTCGGCGTGCTGCTCGTCATCATCGGACTGGCCAAGGGTATGAGCGCAGGTTCCTCGAGCGGCCCGCTCGGGTGCGCGAACCAGGGTCCGGGCTCGGCAGCCGGCCACGTGCCTGCCGGCGACCCGTGCGTGCGAGGCCGGGCGGGCTGGGACCAAGTCGGTTACGCGTTCATCGCACCCGGCGTGTTCGCGCTCATCGGCGCCGCCCGGATCCGTCTCACCGTGCGGCGGTAGACGAGATTCGCCTGCCGGACTGGGACGATCAGTCGGCGGGACGCCGCCAGACGTAGCTGAGGCGGAGCGTGTCGACCGCCTGCCGGGCGGCCGCCAGCGCCGCGTCCGCGGTGTCGGCGAGCGCGACCGCCCAGGCCGACCGGTGCAGGCTGTTGCGTACCTCGCCATGGCCCGGCCCAGGGCTGACCGTGGTCTGCACCTCGACCACACCCGGCAGCGCACGGGCGGCATCCAGGCCGGCGATCTCGGTCAGGTGCAGGTCGACCGGCACGTCCGGATCGGCGAACCAGACCGCGGCATGCCGCTCGGCGTGGAACGCCTCGGCACCCGACTGGGCCGACAGCAGCGCAGCGATGTCCTCGCCCAGGCTCTGCCGGGCCACCAGGTCGTACAGGTCGACGCCGGTGACGAGGCCGACCAGGTCGACGATCTGGTCACCGCCCAGCCGGTTGTGCGTCTCGACCAGTCGTGGCCCGGCGTCGGTGAGGATGACCTCGGTGTGCGAAGGGCAATCGTGAAAGCCGAGCGCGTCGAGCACCCGGACCACGTACTGCTCGATCGAGCGGCGGTCGTCCTCCGGCAGGTCGGCGGGCACCAGGTGGCCCTGCTCGACGAACGTCCCGTTCTTCTTGAACTTGCGGGTGATCGCCAGGATGTGATGCCGCCGGCCGGCCGAGATGGCCTCGACGCTGAACTCCGCGCCGGCCAGGAACTCCTCCACGATCAGCTCGCGGTCGGTCTGGCCGGCGCGCAGTCCGGCGGCCGCTACGTCGGCCGGGCTGTCGATCCGGGCGACGCCGATGCTGCCGGCCGAATCCACCGGCTTGACGATGCACGGGTAGCCGATCTCGTCCGCCGCCTCGGCCAGTGCGGCCGGCTCCTTCACCACCCGATGCCGGCAGCTTTCGACACCGGCCGCGGCCAGCACGTCCCGGGTACGTGACTTGTCCAGCACCAGCCGGGACAGCTCGGCGTCGACGTGGCACGGCACGCCCAGCCGGCGGCCGAGCTCGGCGGCCTCGGCGAAGCCGTTGTCGTGCACCGACACCACCACGTCGAACGGGGTGGTCCGGTGCATCGCGCCGGCCAGCTCGGCCCAGAGGTCGAGCGGCGCGTCGTCGGCCACCGCGAGCAGCTGCCGGTAGCCGCTGGCCAGGTCGGCCGGCTGGAACCAGCCGCGCCGATTGATGAAGGTCAGGTCGTGGCCGTGCCGGAAGAAGGGCCGGTGGGCCTCCCGGTTGCCACCGACGAGGAGTACGTGCATGTCGACCCATCCCGGCACAGCTGTCTGACAGAGAGCAGGACCGTATCACGCGGGCCGGCCGGTCCTACGACGGCTAACACCCGAAGGGCCCGCGTCGCAGGCAGATCTCACCCCTGCAGCAACCGTGCTCCTGTCGCCGCCGAACGGTTTCGCCAATGATTCATTGTCGATTCGTTGTGCGATGGGTGACAAAGTCGATCGACGAATCGGTGTTGCTCCGGGTGGCTGTCGTGGTAGAGAAGGAGGTTGGGCCGGCGGTCCCGCCGGCCACCGGCATCGCATGGGGGATTCATGAGTGGGGCACCACTGCGAGCAACGAGCGCGGAGTCGAGCGGGCGGCAGCGATGAGCGCTCCCGCGAGGAATCGGAGAACTCATGAGTCCTGAGTCGACGCTGGCCACCGACTACGCCTCCGGCGCGCTCAGCAAGGACACGCCGGAGGAGTTCAGCCGCCTGCAGCTGCTGGAGGCCTGGGGCGACCCGGACACCCAGGCGGTGCTGACCGCGACCGGGTTGCAGCCGTCCTGGCGCTGCCTGGAGATCGGTGCCGGCGCGGGCTCGATCGCGCGCTGGCTGGCCGGCCGGTGCACCGAGGGCTCGGTGGTCGCGGTGGACACCGACACCCGCTACCTGGACGGCCAGCAGCACGATCGGCTGGAATGGCGGGCCGGTGACGTCCGGCAGCTGGACTACGGTCCGGGTTCGTTCGACCTGATCCACTCCCGGCTCACGTTCTGCCATCTGTCCGATCGCGAGGCGATGGTCGACCGGGTGGTCGACTGGCTGGCTCCCGGTGGCTGGCTGGTGATCGGCGATCCGCTCTGCCTGCCGGCCGCGGTCTCGATCCACCCGCCGATCAGGAGGTTCTTCGGCGCGCTGGAAACGGCCTGGCAGGCGCAGGGCACCGACATGTCCTGGGCCCAGACGCTGCCCTCCCAGCTCGCCCGAGCCGGCCTGCGCGACATCTCGGTACTGACCAGGCCGAACAGCCTCGGCGAGCAGGGCCCGTACGGGCAGCTGTCGATCGCCAACATCAAGCAGGAGGGCAGCTACCTGGTCAACCACCGGTTGATCGAGCAGGCCGATCTGGACGCGGTGCTGGCGCTGTGCCGGGACCCGGGCTTCATGGACATCCGGTCGATCACCGTCTATGCCTGGGGACGTAAGCCCGCCGATGACTGAGCCGGCCACGTTCGCCAACGCCAATCAGGCCTTGCTCGCCGAGCAATACGGTGCCGCTGACCGTGCGTTGGCGACCGGCGCGGCCGAGAGGTTCCTGATCGAGCTGGGCATCGGCTTTCCCGCATTGCCGTACTACTTCCGGGTGGATGCGGCAACCCATCGCGAGCTGGCCGGTGCCACCGCAACCCTGATCGGCGCGCAGGAGAAGCTGTTCGCGGCGGTCTGCGCGAGCCGGTCACCGGAGGAGCTGGCCGAGTTGTTGCAGGTGCCGCCGACGATGGCGGGCCTGATCGACTGGCCGGCGCTGGCCTCGAGCAGCTTCCGGATGCTGCGGGCCGACATCATTCCGACCCCGGGCGGCTACTACTTCTGCGAGATCAACCACTTCTCCGCGGTCGGTGGCGGCGAGGCCTATCACAGCGCTCGGCTGATGGCCGAGATGCTCGGCCGGTCGGTGCCCGGGGTGTCGCCGTTCCGGGACCTGGCCTATCACTACCTCGCCGAGTGCCGCCGGTCCGGCCTCGACCGGATCGTCATCCTGGATTCGGCCGCGCACCGCAAGCTGGGCTTCGGGGAACACCGGATGCTGCAGGACTACCTGCGGCTGATGGCACCGGACCTCGACGTCAGCTACCAGGACGACCTGACCTACCCGGCCGGCTGGCTGAAGCCGGCGGAGGCCCGGCGAACCCTGATCCACCGGTTGGTCACCGTGGACGACACCACCGACGGCGGTGCCTTCCTGGTTCGGCTGCAGGAGCTGGGCGCGACGCTGTCCTGCGGCTTCGAGGCGGAGTTGAAGATGCACCGGATCTGGCTCTCGCTGCTGCATGATCCGGACCATCGGCAACTGTTCGACGAGCGCGAGCTTGCCGTCATCGATCGCTACGTCCCGTACACATTCCAGCTGGGCGAGCACAATCTGGCCGCGGCGCTGGCCGACAAGGACCGCTACGTCTTCAAAACCTCTTATTCCTACGGGGGAAAGGGCGTCCTGCTGGGCTCGGAGCACAGCCCGGACGAGCTGGCGGGCGCGCTGTCGGTACCCGGGATCCGGGCCTGGACCGGGCAGCGGGCGGTGCCGACGTCCAGCCTGGACCTGCCCACCCCGGACGGCGGCACGGCGCGGTTCTACTTCGTGCTGGGCATGTTCGGCTACGGCGACAACTACAACGGCCTGCTGGTTCGAGGGTCACTCGGCTCGCCGGTGGTGAACGTGTCCCGGGGCGGGGGGGTGTCCTGGGCGTTCATGGATTAGCGGGTGTCCAGTGCCAGGCCGGTGTGCGCGGCGATGAAGGCCAGCAGGTCGGTGCGTTCGGCCAACAGGGTGGCGCGTGACTTGCCCAGTCCGTGACCGGCGCCGTAGGTCACCCGGAGCAGGCACAGGCCGTTCGGGTTGATCGCCTGCAGCCGGGCGGCGAACTTGTAGCTGTGCGCCGGCACCACCCGGTCGTCGTGGTCGGAGGTCAGCAGCAGTACCGGCGGATACGGCACTCCGGGCTGCAGCCGGTGGTAGGGGGAGTAGCCGTAGAGCACGTCGAACTCCTCCTTGCTGCGCGCCGCGATCCCGAGCTCGCCGGTCCAGATCCGGCCGATGGTGAACCCCTCGTAGCGCAGCATGTCCAGCACGGCGACCTGCGGCACCACAGCGGCGAACAGGTCGGGACGTTGGGTGAGCAGCGCGCCGACCAGCAGGCCACCGTTCGAGCCGCCGTTCGCGGCCAGCTTGTCGGGGCTGGTCCAGCCGGTGGCGATCAGGTGCTCGGCGGTGGCGATGGCGTCGTCGAAGACGTTCTGCTTGTTCGCCAGCCGGCCGGCGTCGTGCCAGGCCGAGCCGTACTCGCCGCCGCCGCGCAGGTTGGCCACCACCCACACGCCACCGGCCTCGGCGAAGGCGACGATGGCCGGCGAGTAGGCCGGCGTGACCGGCACGTAGAAGCCGCCGTAGCCGTAGAGCACGCACGGGTGCGGGCCGTTGTCCGGTGTGACGTCGGCGCGGTGCACCACGAAGGCCGGCAGCCGGGTGCCGTCGGCGGAGGTGATCCAGATCTGGTCGGTGACCAGTTCCGGTCCCGGCCCGGCCGCCGCCGCGTCGAATACCGTCTCGGTACGGCCTCCTGCCAGGTCGTGCGCCAGCACCTGGCCGGCGCTGTCGTAGGCGGTGAAATCCAGATGCACCAGCGTGCTGTCGTCACTGGCGCGGAGACTGGTCACCGTGCCTGGCCCGGGCAGCTCGATGGTGCCGAGCTGCCGGCCGTCCCGGTCGTGCACGGTGACCTGGGAGCGGGCATCGGCCAGCCAGCTGATGATCAACCGGCCGCAGCCGGTGTCGGCCAGCTGCAGCAGCGCCTCCCGTTCAGCGACCAGCGTGCTGAGCTGGCCGGTCATGCGGTCGACCAGCACCAGCCGGATGCGCTCGGCATCGAGGTCGGTGCGCATGATCAGGCCGCGCTCGTCGGATCCCACGTACTCCCACTCGGCGTGCGAGGCCGGCACCAGTTCGTGCAGCTCGTCGGCCGGGTCGGTCAGGTCCTGGATCCAGATCGCGCGGGTGTCGGCCTGCGAATCCTCCAGGATGCCGACCAGGTAGCCGTGCTCGCGGTCCACCGAGGGCCAGCAGGACAACGCCGGTTGCTCCGGCCGGTGGAACAGCACCCGGTCGGCGTCCTGCCCGGTGCCGACCCGGTGCAACAGCACCTTGGGCTCGATGCTGGCCGAGGAGAACGGGTCCTGCTCGTCGGACGGCGGATAGACCGCGTAGACGAAGGCCGAGGAGTCAGCCAACCAGATCGGTTCGACGATCTTGCCCCAGCGCAGCTCGTCGGCCAGATCCTCGCCGGTCTCGACATCACGGATTCGCCAGGTGTACCAGTCCGATCCGAGCGTCCGGTAGGACCAGGCGACCAGCCGGCCGCTGGGCGCCGGCACCGCAGCGGCGAGCGCCGTGCTGCCGTCCGGGCTGGCTCCGTTCGGGTCGATCAGCACCCGGCCCGCGCCGGTCGGCTGGTCGGCCACCCGGTAGACCGACTGCTGCTGCCGGCCGTCGTTGGTCTGCCGGAACCAGCGGCCGCCCGCCAGCTCGGGCACCGTGCAGCTGGGCAGCGCGGAGAGCTGCGCGAGCCGCTCGGCCAGCCGGTCCCGGCCCGGCAGCCGGCTCAGGTAGTCATCGGCGAATTCGGCCTGCGCCCGCACCCACTCGGCGACCTCGGCGGAGTTCGGATCCTCCAGCCAGCGGTACGGATCGGCCACCTCGGTGCCGTGGAAGTCATCCCGCTGGTCCACCGTGCGGGTCTCGGGACAGCCGGCGACCAGTCGGTCCAGCTCGTCCTGCAGCTCAATGCTCACGAGCACTCCTGAAGATGGCGTGGGAATTCGGTGGCCGCGAGGCAGCCGGCGGCCGCGTCCGGTGGTCAGGCCCGGATCGGCCGGCGATCCTGACCGGCGCCCGAGCAGCACCGCCAGCTCATGCTGAGCCGTGCCGCGACGAGTTCCCAGCCCGAGGTCCGGCACCGGACACCACCTCACCGAGCGAGCCGGTGGCGATGTCCGGAACCGGACGTTCGGCGCTGTCACACAACGGTTCGGTGACTTTTCCGCCACCATCGGGAATCGACGGGAGATCCGATGCGTCCGGACTGAGAACAATCCGGGGCAGCGCACCCGATACCGGTGTGCAACGGCATCATCGCTGGAACAGTCGGTGGTGGACACATCGCGCGGGGGTGATGGTGGGTGGCGGCGGATCGGTACCAGGACCGGTATCCGACAGGCTGGCGGCATCCCGGCCCGGCCCGATGGCCGACCGGAGAACCGGTGTGGCTGTCGGAGCCCGCACCGTTGTGCGAGCCGATCGAGCTGCCGCCGGCACCGCTCGGTGGCATCGAGATGATCCACGATCCGAAGGGGATCCGCGAACGGGTGGAGCAGCTGTCCGGCTCTGCGCGGCACAGCATCTGCGCACTCCAGCCGCACGTCGGCGGACGCGCTGGCCGGCCGGCGCTACCCCGCCCGATCCCTACCCGACTGGTCGTCGAGAACGGATCGGCCGGCGAATACGGCAGCGTCACGGTGCGGTGCAGCGCCGATCCGCTGCCGTGCCGGATGGTCATCATCGATGAGGCGATCGCGGTCGCGGCCGGCCAGGGCAGCGCCGGCCGAGGCGTTGCCATGGTGGTCGAGGAACCGGTGTTGGTGCAGGGACTGCTGTGCCTGTTCGAAGCCACCTGGGCCGCTTGCCTCCGGGCCACGCCGGACCGCCTGACGCCGGACCGCCCGACGCCGGACGAGCGGAGCCTGCTCGAGCGAATGGCCGCCGGCAGCACCGACGAGGCGATCGCGCGGCGGCTCGGCATCTCCGACCGGCAGGTACGCCGGCGGATCGCACGCCTGCTGCAACGGCTGGGAGCGTCCAGCCGATTCGCTGCCGGCGCGGAGGCGGTCCGGCGTGGCTGGCTGTAACGGCGTGGCCGGCTGTGACCGGCGACGGTCAGCCGCGCGTGGTCGGCACATCCACGGTCGGCGGCCCGGCGCGAATGTCCTTTCGATGACTGCAAGAAGTCCTCTGCACTTCGCGAGGGAGGTCTGATCAAAGCAGTTACCGGCGTGGGCCGCTAGAACGCAATTCGATAGCTCCAGGGTGCCGGGGTTGCCGGCCGGCGAGCGCGTCGGATGGGGTATAAGACGCTCGGACACGCGCGCCATGCCGGGGAAGAAGCCGACGACGCAGCCGCCCGAGCGAAGTGAGCCGACGCCCATCGCAGGCCGGCCGGCGTCGATGCCTGTGGGTGTGTCGGACCCGGTAGCCAGCAGGTCTTACCGGACCCGGCAGCCCGCTCCGGCGGCGGACGCGTCCTGTCGGATCTTCCAGGTCAGACGCAAGACAACTTGGTGAAATGTCGCTCTTGCCCGCAATGGCAGTGAGTGCGAATATAAGTCGCTGGCTGTCGGACTGGGAAAGGTCGGAGCGATGATCCGATCAATACGCTCCCGTCGTAACGGGAGATTCGCGCTGGCCGCCCTGGTCGCATTGGCGGTGACGAGTCTGATCGCCTGGTCGCCACCCGCCGCCCGAGCGGCCACCAACGGCGTTGCCAATCCGTCGTTCGAGACCGCCGGCAGCAGCTCGTCCGACGCGCTGAACTGGACCGAGGGCACCAGCCACACCCGCAGCAGCGACAAGGTGCACACCGGCAGCTGGGCGCTGAAATCCAGCTACACCGGCAGCGGCACCAGCACCCGCAGCGACCCGATCACCGTCATCCCGAACACCACCTACACGCTGTCCGGCTACATCTGGGCAACCAACACCACCGGCAACGCCTACATCGACATGAGCGACATCGCCGGCGAGCTCACCCTGGCCTCCCGCCAAGCCGGCACCTGGGAATTCCTCTCCGGCACCTGGAACAGCGGATCGAACACCAGCATCACACTGCGCCTGGTCACCGACGGCAGCCCCACCGCCCCGATCTGGTTCGACGACATCTCGCTGAGCGTGGCCAGTGGTGACGTGGTGCTGGCCGGCGCCGGCGACATCTCCTGCGACCCGAACAACCCGCCACCGGCACCCAACTGCCAGCAGGCGCAGACCTCCGACCTGCTGGTCGGCATCAATCCCGATGTGGTCTTCACCCTCGGCGACAACCAGTACGAGAACGGCCAGCTGGTCAACTTCCAGAACTACTACGGCCCGACCTGGGGACGGTTGAAGGCGCAGACCAGGCCCGCCGCCGGGAACCATGAGTACAACACCACCGGCGCCGCCGGGTACT
>DASUAC010000639.1:0-4219 GCA_035763985.1 Jatrophihabitans sp.
CTGGCCTGGGCCTTCTGCTGGCGCGCCTGCTGCCGAGCGGCCTTGTAGCCGGCCAGGTAGTCACGCAGCAACTGCTCGGCGTGCAACTCACCCGAGGCGTAGCTCTCATCCGGGTCCTCGTCCTGCTCGACGAGGGCGAAGCCGTCCTTCCGGGCCTGCTGACGCCGGCCCAGCATCTCGTGGTAGCCCCATTCGTACGGGAGCGGCCCCGAACCGTCCGGGCCCGGATGCGGCTTCGTGAGATCCCATTTCAGCGCATCGAGCTTGCCCTTGCGTTCGAGCTCCTCGGATTGGCTGGCGCCCTCCGCGTAGCCCTGGTCGTAGGCCTCAAGGTCGTTGGTGTTCACCGGGTAATCGCCTCGATGCACCGCCAGGCCCTGCTGGCCGTCCTCCAGCCCGACCAGATAGGCCTTCGTACCCTTCAGGTTCTCGGTGCGCTTGCGCTTCTCTCGCCGATCCTGCACCTCGGTGTACTCGTTCTCGATCCGCAACGGCGAACCCGGTGAGAACGCCGAGGGCTGCTGGCCCTTGCTGCCGCTGTGGTAGTCGTGCACGGTACGCAGGCCGCCCAGCAACGCGGTGTTGTCGCGGCCGAGCTGGTCGGTGTCGTCCTGCATCTGCTGTTGCTGCACCGGATCCGTGCTCAACTTCGCCGAGACTCCCAGGTTGCTCTGGCTGATCAGCCGCTGCCGGACCGACTCCTGGATGATCGAGATCAACTCCTGCTGCTTGAGCACCGGCAGGTGGACCTGGGTGAACCACTCCCGCGCCGCGAACCCCCAGCCCAGATCCTTCTTGGTCCGGGCGATCACCTGCTTGGAGCCGGGCAGCCCGTAGGAGTCCAGGAACTGCTGGCCGTACAACGGCGAGGACTTGTACCAGGTGACCATGTCCATGTCGGACTTGCCCCAGGGACCGTTGCAGCGCCGGCAGATCCGCATCAGGTTGTCCAGGTCGTTGGAGTACATGTGCACGCCGGAGGCCAGCGCCTCGACCTGGAAACCCTTATTGCCGGGCTTGCCGGTGACCTGGAAGATCTTGTCGAAGTCGGCGGTCTGGCTCGACACGCTCTGGTAGAGCGAGATGTCGCTGGTCATCGCCGAGGCCAGCAGGTGCAGCTGGTCCCGGATGTCGGAGAACGCCTGCTGATGGTCCACCTCGAACATGGTGGCATCGGTCGCCTTGCCACAGGTGGCACAGATCTGCTGATGTTCCGAGCCGATATGGAAGATCGAGCCTTGGGCCTCTGCCTCCTCCAGCAACGCCAGGTTCACCGAGCCCGTGGTCTTGCCGGCCAGGCCGGTCATCGGGTTGCTCACCGACACCCAGGCACCGTCGTCGCGCCCCGAGGTTTCGGCGACGCTGCTGAGCATCGACGACGGGGTCTTGTACCGGGAATCGCTATTGGGTTCGGGCAGGAAGTAGCCGCTGCCGAGCTGCTTGCCGAATGACGACTCCAGCACTTGCCGGCGCGCGGCGACGGCCTTGGCAAGCTTCGTACCGGTGGCCTTGCGCCGGTTCAGGCTGGCCTCGACCTCCTTGACCTCGGCCAGCGACTCCAGGCTGTCGGCGAAGTCGTCATCCATATCCGGCAGGGCCTTGGCCGCCTTGTTGACCAGCGTGGACACCTTGGGATAGACGACGTTCACCCGGTTGGAGTTTGCCCAATACCGAAGGATCAATTGGGCAACCGCGCTGGCATCACCGACGTCCGGTTCCTGCTGCAGGTCGGCCCAGCTGGTGTCGGCCTTGGCGCCCTTGAGCCGCAGCGTGCGCCGGACCGGGCCGCCGTCCCGATTCTGCAGTACGTGGGTCAACTCGTGTGCCAGCAGGTGCTGGCCGGCCGCGGTGCCGGTGTCGGGCATGCCGTCGGCGAAGACGATGTCGCGGCCGGCGGTGAACGCGCGGGCCTGCACCGCGTGGTTCAGCCGGGCGGCGGTGCCGCCGGTATGCACGCGGACGTCGGACAGGTCGGCGCCGAAGGCGGTCTCCATGCTGTGCCGGATCGGGCCGGGCAGCGGCTGGCCGGCGCCGCGCAACCGGTCGATGTCGGCCGCGGTGCCGGCGTCCAGGTCACCGCCCTCGGCGCCGACCAAGGCGGCGGTACGGTGCACCGCGCAGTCCCCGGCGTGTTCCTTCGGCACCGGTGCCACGCTGCGCACCGGATTCACGCTGCGCAGGATGGCGACGATGGACCGGGCGGTGGCGTCGGCCTCGACCTCGGCCGGATCGTCCGCCGACCCGACCCGTACGGCCGGCCCACCGGCCGTACGATCCGCCACCGCCAGCCCGGCGAGTGGTGTCGCGAGTGCCGGCTCGGCCGGGCAGCCTTCGTCGTGTTCCGGCTCGGCCGCCTCGGCCACCGCTCGGCCAGGCCCCCGGTCGCCGGCCAGCTTGTCGGCCACCCGAAATCCAATCTGTGCGCAGAGACGTCGGTGACGATAGCGCGCCGGAGCACAGACTCCGGGGCACGACGCCGTTCGGCGCTTGGATTACCTGGTGGCCGGTGCCTTCCTGGCTGTCCGGGCTTACGTCGTCCGGGCTTACGTCGTCCGGGCTTACGAGGTGGGCTGGTATCCCGGGTAGCTGGGGTCGATGTTGCCGCCCTTGGGCGACGGGCCGTAGTTGTTCGAGCCGGGCTGGCTGTCCTGGCACTCGAAGACCAGCAACACGATGGCACCGACGAACGGGATGAGACCGATCAGGATCCACCAGCCGGACCGGCCGGTGTCGTGCAGCCGGCGTACGGTCACCGCCAGCGAAGGCAGGATCAGCGCCAGCGCGACGATGGCGCCCAACACAGCATTCTTGGCCACCGCATCGATGATCCCGACGACGATGTAGAGGATGGCCGCGAACAGGGTGAACCACCAGAACTCCGAGCGGCGGGCCCGTCCGGAGAAGGTGGCGTATTTGCTGAACACCGTGCGGACCGCATCGGCAAAACTCACTGTGGCATCCCTTCCAGTACGGACATGCCGCTTTCGGCGCTGTCTTCGCAGCGGCGATCATCGCACCAAGCGGCCCTGCCGGTGGGGCGTTTACGGAATTGCCGCGTGTTGCGCAGCCGAGCGTGCACAGCACGCAACCGGCCGGTCACTGTTCCAGATGACCGGGCTCGGCATGCGCTGCTCGGCGGCAGGCCTTCGGCAGGACGCTACGGCTGGCAGCCGGGCGTCGCCCACGGATGACCGCGGCGACGCCCCCACTCTCCCCCGATGGAACCGCATCGTCAGCTACCGAACGGGCTGCCCGTCCGATGCAAGTCCGGTACGGAACGAGTCGCGGAAGCCATCGCGCAGGCCGTCACCTGCGGGGAGTGCTACCCATCGCGTTCGGTCGACCATTCGTGCATGCTTCGCTTGCAAACATCGATAGGACGGGGAATCACCAGCAGTTATCGAGGTAAACCTCATCTGCTGATCCGCCCGGCGACCGGCACCCGGCCAGACCGGGGCACCAGCCTCGGGGCGTACTCGCACTCGGTGCCAACCGATCCTCAATTCGGTTGGCGCCGAGCGCTGCGTCACCTACGACCAGGACGCCGAGCCCTCAGGGTCGTCGAGCGTCAACTGTGGGATCAAGCATGGCAACGGCTTCGGCGGAGATCCCGGTCCGGGTTCGGCGACCGGCCGGCGCACGGCGGAGCAGCAGGCATCGACTGGCGCGCCCGAAGGGACTCGAACCCCTAACCTCTTGATCCGTAGTCAAGTGCTCTATCCGTTGAGCTACGGGCGCAGTGGAACGGTTGCCCAGTCTAGCGGAGGGTCGGCAGCCGGTTTGACGCGGCCGGGCCAGGTACCGACAGACCGCGCCCGGCAGCTCCGGCAGACCACCCACGCCAGCTTCGGCCAGCGGCCCACGCCTGCTCCGGTGGGCCACCCCTCGCAGTTCCGGCAGCCGGTCCAGGACTGGCTCCGGTAGGCCCCCGGAGACGGTAAAGGCCGCGGACCCGATGGGCCCGCGGCCAACCGCGGAGGCTCGGGGATTTGAACCCCGGATGGGCGATAAACCCAAACCGCATTAGCAGTGCGGCGCCATAGACCGGACTAGGCGAAGCCTCCCCACCAACTGCGGCAGCAGCGGTGCGCGAAGTCTATCGGACGGTCACACCTCGACTGGAGCCTCACCTGCCGAGATGTGCGGCACGGCCGGGTCGCGTTCGAGGGCAGTCAGCACCGCCGAGGCGATCTCTGCGCGCCGCTCCGGGGACAGCACG
>DASUAC010000640.1:0-8497 GCA_035763985.1 Jatrophihabitans sp.
GGGGCGGCTCGCGAACCGGCTTGCTCGATGCCGCGACCCACCGCGGCCGACGTTGCAGGCATGGCCAGCACGGTAGCGGAGTGAGTACTCACTCCGCTAGCGAATTACCGTCCAATTCCGTCTAGTTATGTCAGCCCGGCCCGCCGTCGCTGAAGTAGCTGGCAGGGGTCAGCGACCGGCCGGCATTGCTGCCGAAAATTCGCTCGAGGGCGTACTCGACGTCGTACCGCCAGGACACCGTGGACTTCAGCTCCATCCGCAGCCGGGGGTAGGCCGGATGCGGACGCACGGTCTTGAAGCCGACCGACCGCAGGTAGTCCGCGGGCATCAGGCAACCATTGGCGGCCGGCCCGGTGCTGCCGAAGGCCTCGATCGCCTTGACCCCACGCGGCACCAGTTCGGCCGCGACGGCCTGCGCCAGCATCCGGCCGACGCCGGCATTGCGCCACTCCGGCAGCACGTGCGCGTTCATCAGCAACACCGCGTCGCCGGTCACCGGCGAGGTGGGGAACGACATCGAGCGCGGTACGAAGCCGGGCGGCGCGAACAGCGCATAGCCGGCCGGCACGCCGGCCACGTACGCGACCTTGCCGCAACTCCCCCAGTCCAGCAGGGTGGCCGACAGCCAGGCCTCCTTGGCCAGCGCGGCCTCCTCGGCGGCCGGCGGCTCCGGGTCGGCGACCGGCCCCAGCTCCCAGAACAGGCAACTGCGGCACGGCTGCGGCAGGTCGTTCAGGTTGTCCAGGGTGAGCGGCAGAATCCGCCGCGAGGCCGACATCGCTCAGGACAGCCGCAGCGGGTCGTACCCGTCCAGGAACGTGCCGAGCCGCTCGATGGCGTCGGTCAGCTCATCGGCGCGCGGCAGCGTGACGATCCGGAAGTGGTCCGGCGTCGGGAAGCCGAAGCCGGTGCCCTGCACCAGCAGCACCCGCTGCTCGCGCAGGAAGTCCAGCACGAACTGCTGGTCGTCCTTGATCGGGTACCGCTCCGGGTCCAGCCGGGGGAACACGTACAGGCTGCCCTTCGGCTCCACGCAACTCACGCCCGGGATGGCGCGCAGCGCGGTGACCGCCGCGTTGCGCTGTTCCAGCAGCCGGCCACCGGGCAGCACCAGGTCGACGATGCTCTGCCGGCCGCCGAGCGCGGTCTGGATGGCGTGCTGGGCCGGTACGTTCGCGCACAGCCGGAGGTTGGCCATCACCGAGAGGCCCTCGAGGTAGCACTCCGCGCCGCGCTTCGGGCCGTGCACCAGCAACCAGCCGGACCGGAAGCCGGCCAGCCGGTACGCCTTGGACAGGCCGTTGTAGGTGAGGGTGAACAGGTCGGGCGCGACCGCGGCCATCGAGTGGTGCTCGCTGTCGTCGTAGAGGATCTTGTCGTAGATCTCGTCCGAGCAGATCACCAACTGGTGCCGGCGGGCGATCTCCGCGATGCCCTCCAGCGTGCTGCGCGGGTACACCGCGCCGGTCGGGTTGTTCGGGCTGATCACCACGATGGCCTTGGTACGACTGGTGACCTTGGCCTCGATGTCCTCCAGGTCCGGCAGCCAGCCCTCGGTCTCGTCGCACCGGTAGTGCACCGCCACGCCACCGGACAGCAGGGTGGCCGCGGTCCAGAGCGGGAAGTCCGGCGACGGGACGAGCACCTCGTCGCCGTCGTTCAGCATCGCCTGCAGCGACATCATGATCAGCTCACTGACCCCGTTGCCGAGCCAGATCGAGTCCACGTCGTCCAACTCCGGCAGCCCGCGCTGCTGGTAGTGCTGCACCACGGCGGTACGGGCCGAGAGCAGGCCGCGGGAGTCGGAGTAGCCCTCGGCCGCCGGCAGGTTGCGCACCACGTCCAGCAGCACCTCGTCCGGCGCGGTCAGCCCGAACGTGGCCGGGTTGCCGATGTTGAGCTTGAGGATCCGGTGACCGGCCTCCTCCATCCGCTTGGCCTCGGCCATCACCGGCCCGCGGATGTCGTACGACACCCCGGAGAGCTTGAGCGACTGATTGAGCTGCATCGACCAAGGCTGTCATATCGGGACGGTCCAGCACACCCCCCATTTCGTCACTGCGGCGCTGGTGATAGATCTGCTCGGATGGAATTCAACCGAGTGGTGCGGTCCCGGCGGATGGTGCGCAACTACGACCCGGACCGGCCGGTTTCACGTGAAACCATCGAGCAGCTACTCGACCTGGCGATCCGGGCGCCGTCGGCCGGCTTCAGCCAGGGCTGGCACTTCCTGGTGCTGGACGAGGCCGCCGACCGGGACCGGTTCTGGCGGCTCACCACCGACAGCGACGAACCGGACAGCTGGTTACGCGGGATGCAGACCGCCCCGGTGCTGATCCTCGCGCTGTCGGACAAGGACGCCTACCTCGACCGGTACGCCCAGCCGGACAAGGGCTGGACCGATCGGGACGAGGCCCGCTGGCCGGTGCCGTACTGGGACATCGACACCGGCATGGCCAGCCTGCTGGTGCTGCTCGGCGCGGTCGACCTGGGCCTGGCCAGCTGCTTCTTCGGAGTGCCGCCGGCCCACCAGGACGCGGTGAAGCACGGTTTCGGCATTCCGGAGCGGCTGCGCATCGTCGGGGTGGTCAGCCTCGGGTACGGGCTGCCGGACCAGAAGTCGCCCTCGCTCAAGCGTGGCCGCCGTGTGCTGGATCAGGTGCTGTCCTACGGCCGGATGGCCGAGCCGGCCGACTGACCACCCGAGCGGATCTGACCACCCGAGCGGATCTGACCACCCGAGCCGATCTGACCACCCGAGCCGATCTGACCGCGCCGAGCCGGCCGACTGACCACCCCGAGCGGATCTGACCGCCCCGAGCCGGCCGTGAACGCGACCGGCGCGCCACCAGCAACGGGTGGCGGGCCGGCCGGGCGGGATCAGGAAGGCTTACGGGTGGCCAGCTCCGGCGCGATCACCGCAACGATCCGCTCCAGGTCGTCGATCGAGCCGAACTCCACGGTGATCTTGCCCTTCCGCCGGCCGAGGTCCACCCGGACCCGGGTGTCCAGCGCATCGGAGAGCTTCTCGGCCAGCTCGCCGAGAGCCGGCGCCGAGATCCGGGCGGCGGGCTTGCGGCGGGCCGGCTTGCCGGCCGGCTCGGCACGTGCGGCCAGCGCCACCAGCTCCTCGGTGGCCCGGACCGAGAGGCCCTCGGCGACGATCCGCCCGGCCAGCTCGTCCTGCTCGTCCGTGCTGTTGAGCGCCAGCAGCGCCCGGGCGTGGCCAGCGGACAACACACCGGCAGCCACCCGGCGCTGCACCGCCACCGGCAGGTTCATCAACCGGATGGTGTTGCTGACCTGCGACCGGCTCCGGCCGATCCGGCTGGCCAGTTGCTCGTGGGTGACCCCGAACTCCTGCAGCAGCTGCTGGTACGCGGCCGCCTCCTCCAGCGGGTTGAGCTGCACCCGGTGGATGTTCTCCAGCAGGGCGTCCCGCAGCATCGCGTCGTCGGCGGTGTCCCGGACGATGGCCGGGACCTTCTCCAGCCCGGCGAGCATCGCCGCGCGCAGCCGCCGCTCCCCCATCACCAGTTCGTACTCGTCGCCGCGTACCCGCACCACGATCGGCTGCAGCACGCCGAACTCGGAGATCGAGTGCGCCAGCTCGGCCAGCGCCTCGTCGTCGAAGACGGCGCGCGGCTGCTTCGGGTTCGCCTTGACCTGATCCGGACGCACCTCGCGGAACGACGCACCCGGCACCGGCGACGGGTCGAAGTAGAAGTCGGTGGCCGAGGACGAGGCAATCGCCGCGACCGACGGCACCCGGTTCACCACCTTGACGGCCGAACCGGACCCTTTGCCGCCGGCCGGCTCGCCGCTCTGGCCGGTGGCGGCCGAGCCGTCCGCGCTGCTACCGACGGCTGAGCCATTGTCGTTCTGCGCCGCCGGGTCGGCCGGACGCTCGGTGGCCGGCCCGGTGGGGATCAGCGCGCCCAGGCCACGCCCGAGGCCACCGCGCCGAGGCGTCTTGCTCATTCCGCACCCTCCTGGCCGGCCGCGACCGGGCCCTGTTCGCCGTATCCGGCGTTCCCGCCGTCCGGCATCCCGCCGTCGGACGCTCGATCGGCCTCGACACCGTCGGCCGGTTCGGTGGCCAGTTCGGCACCGCGGGCGGCCAGCTCGCGGGCGGCTTCCAGGTAGCTGACCGCGCCACGGGATCCGGCGTCGTAGGTGATCACGGTCTGGCCGTAGCCGGGAGCCTCGGAGACCCGGACGTTGCGCGGGATCACCGAGCGGATCACCTTCTCCCCGAAGTGCTGCCGGACGTCGTCGGCGACCTGGTCGGCCAGCCGGGTCCGGCTGTCGTACATGGTCAGCAGCACGGTGGAGACCTCCAGTTCGGAGTTCAGCTGCGAGCGCACCAACTCCACCGTGTTGAGCAGCTGGGCCAGCCCCTCCAGCGCGTAGTACTCGCACTGGATCGGGATGAGGATCTCCCGGCCCGCCACCAGAGCGTTCAGGGTGAGCAGCCCGAGCGTCGGCGGGCAGTCGATCAGTACGTAGTCCAGCTCGTCCTGGTGGCTCTCGACGGCGCGGCGCAGCCGGTACTCCCGGGCCACCTGCGAGGCGAGTTCGATATCGGCGCCGGCCAGGTCGATCGTCGCCGGCACACAGCGCAGGGTCGGCGCCGGCTCGACCGGCACCGCCACCTCGGCGAGTGAGGAGCCGCCGAGCAGTACGTCGTAGACCGACGGGGTGCCGACCCCGTGCTCCACGCCGAGCGCGGTGCTCGCGTTGCCCTGCGGATCCAGGTCGATGACCAGCACCCGAAGGCCGTGCTGGGCCAGCGCCATGGCGAGGTTGACCGTGGTGGTGGTCTTGCCGACCCCACCCTTCTGGTTCGCCACGGTCATCACCCGGCGTGCCGGGGGACGTGGCCACACCTCGTTGCGCACGTTGCGTACGTGCACCGCCCGCAACGCCTCCCGGGCTATCGGCGAGTCGTAGAACGAGTCGCCACCCAGCTCGGTTTCACGTGAAACACCAGCCTCGGCCAGGTCCGCTTGGAGCGCCTCGTACACGTCTGCTCCCCCTCGTGTTTCACGTGAAACGATGCTGTTCGCCTCGTCCGGCATGGTCGGCGGTTGTCCCCTCGGCTATGTGTGCTGCTTCATGCGACGGTCAGCGCCGGACCAGATGGACGACCCGGGCCGGCGGGTCGATGAGCCCGACCCCGCACTCCACCACCCCGCGTACCTCCGCCCGGGCCCTGCCCAGTGCGGCGGCGTCCCGTGCCAGCTCGTCCTCGGCAGAACTGCCTTTCATCGCCAACAGACTGCCACCTCGTACTAGCAACGGAAAACTCAGCCGGACCAGCTTGTCGAGCGGTGCCACGGCTCGAGCCGTAAGGTAACTCGCCCCACCGACAAGTTCGATGACGGGGCGTTCTTCGGCGCGTCCCCGCACCACCCGCACCCGATCGGCCAGCCCCAGATCGGCCACCACCTCGGTGAGGAAGTCGGTACGGCGCAACAGCGACTCGACCAGATCCACCCGCAGATCGGGCCGGACGATCGCCAGGGCCAACCCCGGCAGGCCCGCGCCGGTGCCGATGTCCACCAACCGGACGCCGGCCGGCAGCAACTCGCTGAGCGCCACCGAGTTGAGCAGGTGCCGGTCCCACAACCTGGGCAGCTCACGTGGGCCGATCAAGCCGCGCACCGTACCCGGGCCGGCCAGCCAGTGGGCGTACCTGGTCAGCGCGGCGGCCTGCTCCGGAAACCGCTCGAAGACCACCGCAGGCGGCACCGGAAGCTCCGGTGCCGCCTGCGGGTCGGGATCGGTCACTACTACGCCGGTAGCACAAGCACGCGCCGGTTCGGCTCCTCACCCTCCGACTCGCTGGTCACCCCGTCGGTCGCCGAGATGACGTCGTGCACCACCTTGCGCTCGAACGGGTTCATCGGGCTGAGCCGGACCGGCTCGCCGGAGCCCAGCACGCGTTCGGCCGCCTCCTGCGCCAACTTGGCCAACTCGGTCCGGCGTGCCTTCCGGTGGCCGGACACATCCAGCATCAACCGGCTGCGTATTCCGGTCTGCTGCTGGACCGCCAGCCGGGTGAGTTCCTGCAGGGCGTCCAGGGTGGCGCCGTTCTGGCCGATCAGCGGCTGCAGGTCGGAGCCGACGATGGCGACCATGGCCCGGCCGTTCTCCACGTCGAGGTCGATGTCGCCGTCGTAGTCGACGATGTCGAGCAGCCGCTCCAGGTAATCGGCCGCGATGTCACCCTCGCGGACCAGCAGGTCGGCGGCGTCCGGGGCGTCCGGTTCGATTTCGGGCGGGGCAGTATCGGTCATGGGGATCCTTCGTTGGGGCGCTAACGGGAGAACCCGGCGAGCTTGCCGGGACGAATCAGCGGCGCTTCTTGCTCGGGGCTCGCTTGGTGGGCGCCCGGCTGCCGCTGGGCCGCGGACTGCGGTTGGCCGGGCGAGGTGGCGGATTAGCCGACGGCTGATCACGTACCGGCTGCTCGGCGGCCTTGCTGCCAGCATCGGCGGTGGTCTCGGTCGCACGGTTCGCGGCGGCATCTCCGGAGTTGGCCGGACCGCGGTTGCCCTTCGGATGCACCGGCTTCTGGCCGGCCTTCGGCCCCAGCGCCTTGGCCGCCTCAGTGGTCGCGGCGGCATCTCCGGAGTTGGCCGGGCTGCGGTTGCCCTTCGGATGCACCGGCTTCTGGCCGACCTTCGGCCCCAGCGCCTTGGCCGCCTCAGTGGTCGCGGCGGCCACCGGCGGCGCACCGGGGGTATGCGGGTGGTACCGCAGGATGTAGAACTGCTGCAGCATCGTCCAGAGGTTGCTGGTGAACCAGTAGAGCAGCACGCCGAGCGGGAAGATGAAGCCGGAGAACAGCACCGAGATCGGGATGCCGACCTGCATCAGCTTCTGGATCATCGCCGCCTGACCCTCGGGCGGCGTGGTCTGGTTGGCCATCACCGCCCGCTGGGTGATGAAGGTGGCGGCGGCACTGACCAGCACCAGCACGATGGTGGTGACCCGGGTCGCGGTGATGTCACCGCCCAGGTCGAGGATCTTGGTGGCGCTGTCGTGCAGCGACGCCGCCAGCGGCGCGCCGAACAGCTTGGCGGTCGCGGCGTCATGGGTCTGCTGCTCGGTGAAGCCGTACAGGGTCAGCCCGCGGGCCCCCGGCTGCAGGTGAACCGAGTTGGAGATGTGCTTGAGCACATGGAACAGCGCGATGAAGACCGGGATCTGCAGGAACATCGGCAGGCAGCCGGAGATCGGGTTGAAGCCCTCGGACTGCTGCAGCGCCATCATCTCGCGGTTCAGCGCCGCCCGATCGCCCTTGTGCTTCTCCTGCAGCTTCTTGATCTTGGGCTGCATCTCCTGCATGCGGCGCTGGTAGTGCACCTGCTTGATGAAGAACCGGAACATCACCAGCCGAGCGGTGACCACCAGCATGACGATGGACAGCGCCCAGGTCAGCCCGCCGGTCTTGCTCATGCCTAGGGCGGTGAACAGCTGATACCAGCGCAGCAGTACCCAGGAGACCGCGGTGTAGAGAAAGTCCAGCATTAACCAGCCCGTCCTAGGAGATTCTGAACGTCCGACGACTCAGGCCGGCGATCGGTTCCACGGTCCGTGGTCGGCAGCTCGGCATCCCGGGTGCTGGTCGGCACCGGGTCGAAGCCGCCGGCGTGCAGCGGATGGCAGCGGGCGATCCGCCGGACGCCCAACCAGCTGCCGCGCAGCAAGCCGTGCTCGGCGATCGCCTGCGCGGTGTACTCGCTGCAACTCGGTAGGTAGCGGCAGGCCGGCGGGCGCCGCGAACTCCAGCCCGCCTGGTACAGCCGGATGGCCAGGATGCCGGCCCGAGCGGCCAGCGACTTCGGGGCACCGGTCATCGCGCTGGTCCGCTCGAAGCGGCGAGCCGGGTTAGCTTGGCCAACGCACGATCCAGCTGGGCCCCGAGCTCACCGGACGAAACGCCCGCAGCCGAGGGCAGCGCGCGAACCACCAGCCGGGCCTCGGGCGGCAGGCCGGCGAGCCGACCCGCCAACTGGGCACGCAACCGGCGGGAGACCTGATGCCGGATCACACTGCCACCGACCTTGCGGCTGACGATGAGGCCGGCGTGGGCCAGCCCTGACGTCGACCCGGCCACGGCAGCAGACTCGGCGGCTGGTGTCTGATCGGACGGTTGACGACCTTCAGGCCGCGGCCACACGGCTGCTCCTGCGAGATAGACCACCAGGTCGCCACTGCGGACCCGGCGACCGGTGCGGGTGACCGTCGCGAAATCCGCGGAGGACCGCAACCGATGCGCGGCGGGCAGCACGGGCAGGTCGGCTCAGGCCGACAGTTCGCTGCGGCCCTTGCGACGGCGGGCGGCCAGGATGGCGCGACCGGCGCGGGTACGCATCCGAAGCCGGAAGCCGTGGGTCTTCGCCCGGCGACGGTTGTTCGGTTGGAAGGTCCGCTTGCTCACGGTCTCGCTCCATCGCAATCAGAGCCGAGCGGTGCGCACCGCTCG
>DASUAC010000641.1:0-2361 GCA_035763985.1 Jatrophihabitans sp.
CGGCGGATGACCGCCCCGTCGATGACGGTCCTCGCGACGGGGCCGCTGACCACCGTGCAGGACGCCGGGCGACCGGGCCGGGCCGCCCAGGGCATCGGCAGCTCCGGCGCGTGCGACCGCGCGTCGTACCGGCTGGCCAACCGGCTGGTCGGCAACGCCGAGACCGCGGCCACCGTCGAGTTCACCTTCGGCGGCCTGGACGTCCGGCTGCGCAATCCGGCAACCGTCGCGTTCACCGGCGCGTACTGCCCGGGCGGGCCGGGCTGGCGGCTCGCGCTCACCCTGCCGGCCGGTTACCGGCTCACGCTGCAACCACCGGCCACCGGTCTGCGCAGCTACCTCGCGGTGCGGGGCGGGGTGGCGATCGAGCCGGTGCTCGGTTCCCGCGCCACCGACCTGCTCTCCGGCCTCGGCCCGCCGGTGCTCCAGCCGGGCATGCTGCTGCCGGTCGGCACCGAGGTCGCCGGCGAACCGTGCGGCGAGGCCGCTGCCGATCCGGACGTCGCGGCCGGCGAGGTCACTGTCGAGGTGCTGCCCGGGCCGCGGACGGACTGGTTCACCGATCCGCGGCGGCTGTTCGGCCGCGCATGGACGGTGCAGCCGGACAGCAACCGGATCGGCATCCGGCTCGCCGGCGAACCGGTGCAGCGCAGCCGGGCCGGCGAACTGCCGCCGGAGCCGATGCTGCCCGGGGCGATCCAGGTGCCGCCGGACGGGCTGCCGATCGTGCTGTTCCGGGACGCGCCGGTGACCGGCGGCTACCCGGTGATCGGTGTGCTGCCGGAGCGGGAACTGGACCGGGTCGCCCAACTCCGGCCCGGCGACACGCTGCGGCTGGTGCCAGGCATCGGCTGGAAGGCTGGATCGGCTGCGGCTGGCTGATCGGCTGCGTGGCCGGGACGGTTCGCGAGCAAGAGCGTCGTTACGCTCGCGAACCGTCCCTGCCGTTCCGCCCCGGTTCCCGGGTAGCGCCGGATCAGGCCTGCCTAGACATCACGCCATATCAGAACGACGGTGGATTTCCTTCTCCGGCAAGCGGGTTCCGTCCGGCGGGATCGGCCAGGGCTTGGTGGGTGGGCTGGTGTAGTGGTGGCCGGTGGAGGTGGTCCAGGTGTAGCTGCCGTCTTGGTTGTGCCGGTAGCTCCAGCCGGTGCCGGTGGTCTTGGCCTGGTTGTGTCGTCGGCAGGTCGGGGCGAGGTTGTCTCGCCGGGTGGGTCCGCCCTGCGCGAAGGGCACGGTGTGGTCGGGTTCGCAGCGGTAGCTGGGTTGCTGGCAGGTGGGGAAGGCGCAGGTGTCGTCGCGGGCTGAGACGAAGTCGCGGAGTCGTTGGGGTGGGCGGTAGCGGTGTTCGCTGATGTCGAGCAATGCGCCGGTGTCGGGGTCGGTGAGTAGCCGGCGCCAGGTGCCGGATTCCTCGGCGGCGAGCCGGCGGGCGGTGTCGGCGGTGATGGGTCCGTAGCCGGTCAGGTGTGCGGGTTGATCGTTCAGGCCGAGCAGGGTGTCGGCCGCGACGGTCACCTGGATCGCGGGTCGCCGACCCTGCACCACCGGCAGGGCGTCGGCGGGCAGGCCGGAGAGCAGGCCGTCGACGAGCAGATCGGCGCGTTGCTGGTCCAAGGTGCGCGGGTCCTGGGCGGGTAGCAAGCCGGCGGCGGTGGTGAGCCGGGCATAGATCAGCTGCGCCTCCGGCGCGCCGAGCCAGACCGACAGGCTGGCCATGCCATCCTCACCCGGCTGGTATTCCACCCGCCGTTCGGTCAGGGCGCGTTGCTGCCGCTGTTCGGCCGTGCCCGGGTCCAGGGCGAGGACGGCGCGGCGGACCCGGCGGCGTAGTTGCGGCACGGTCACGCAGCCGGCGGCCAGTACCGGCGGGAGCACGGTGTTCTCCAATGCGGCGGGCAGAACGGGATCGTCCGGCATGCGCCAGACCGCCTCGGCCAACACCGCCGCATGGCCGGCCGAGATCGACCCATCCGACACCGCGGCCAACGTCCGCGGCAGCTCGGTGACCAGGGTGGCAGCTTGGGCGAGCTTGGTTTGGGCGGTGCGCAACGGCAACTGCAAGGCCAGCGAGACTCCCTCTTGCCCGAGTCCGAGTTCGGTGGTGTCAGCGGCCTGCATCGAAGCCAGCAGCCGCAACTGGGCGGCGTCGAACCAGCGCCGCTGCTCCTCCAGCACCGAGAGCAGATCCACCCGCTCACCGGCCGACAGGAGCTGCGGGTCGATCCGGTCCAACTCCGCGCCGGTCCGGAAGGCCGGATGCTCGGCGACCGCGCAGGCGAGCAACTCGGAGTCGGTCAGCTCGCCCAGCCAGTCGTCCATGCGTTCGATTCTATCGCCGTCAGACACCACCGTCAATGG
>DASUAC010000642.1:0-6955 GCA_035763985.1 Jatrophihabitans sp.
GCAGGTTGACGTGCCCGGGCAGGATTCCGAGGTCGCCCTCGGCCGTCCGCCCGAACAGTGCCTTGGCCTCGCCGGACCAGACCGACCGCTCGACCGAGACGAGCTCGACATGCATCGGCACGGTTACTCGCCCTTGAGCTCGTGCGCCTTGCGCTCGAGGTCCTCGATGCCACCGCACATGAAGAACGCCTGCTCCGGGTACTGGTCGAAGGCACCGTCGCACAACCGGCGGAACGCGTCGATGGTCTCCTCGACCGGCACGAACGAGCCGGGGATGCCGGTGAACTGCTCGGCCACGAAGGTGTTCTGCGAGAGGAACCGCTCGATCCGGCGGGCCCGGCCGACGATGACCTTGTCCTCCTCGGACAGTTCGTCGATGCCCAGGATCGCGATGATGTCCTGCAGTTCCTTGTACCGCTGCAGGATCTGCTTGGTGCGCTGGGCCACGTCGTAGTGCTCCTGGCCGATGTACTGCGCGTCCAGGATCCGGGAGGTGGAGTCCAGCGGGTCCACCGCCGGGTAGATGCCCTTCTCCGAGATCGGCCGGCTCAGCACCGTGGTCGCGTCCAGGTGCGCGAACGTGGTGTGCGGCGCCGGGTCGGTGATGTCGTCGGCGGGCACGTAGATCGCCTGCATCGAGGTGATCGAGTGACCCCGGGTGGAGGTGATCCGCTCCTGCAGCTGACCCATCTCGTCGGCCAGGGTCGGCTGGTAGCCCACCGCGGACGGCATCCGGCCGAGTAGCGTGGAGACCTCCGAGCCGGCCTGGGTGAACCGGAAGATGTTGTCGATGAACAACAGCACGTCCTGCCGCTGCACGTCCCGGAAGTACTCGGCCATGGTCAGCGCGGACAGCGCCACCCGCAGCCGGGTGCCCGGCGGCTCGTCCATCTGGCCGAACACCAGCGCGGTCTTGTTGATGACGCCGGTCTCGGTCATCTCCTCGATGAGGTCGTTGCCCTCGCGGGTGCGCTCGCCGACGCCGGCGAACACCGACACCCCGCCGAAGTTCTCGGCGACCCGGTAGATCATCTCCTGGATCAGCACCGTCTTGCCCACGCCGGCGCCGCCGAACAGGCCGATCTTGCCGCCGACCACGTACGGGGTGAGCAGGTCGATGACCTTGATGCCGGTGGTGAACATCTCGGTCTTGCTCTCGAGGTCGTCGAACGGCGGCGGATCCCGGTGGATCGACCAGCGTTCCTTGACCTCCAGCTTGTCGGCCGGTACGTCCAGCGGCTGGCCGAGCGCGTTGAACACGTGGCCGAGCGTGACGTCACCGACCGGCACCTTGATCGGCGAGCCGGTGTCGACCACCTCGACGCCGCGGACCAGGCCGTCGGTCGGCTGCAGCGCGATGGCGCGCACCATGTCGTCGCCGATGTGCTGGGCAACCTCGAGGGTGAGCGTCTTGGACAGCTCGCCGAGCTCCACCTCGGTGGTGAGGGCGTTGAACATCTCGGGAATCGAACCCCGGCCGAACTCCACGTCCACCACCGGGCCGATCACCCGGACGACCCGGCCCGTGGTGGTACCGGTGTCGGTGGCCTCGGCCGGCCTGTCGGATAGCGTCGTCATCTGGTTGCCCTCATTCTCCTCGGTGACCTTCACAGCCTGGCAGCCGCTCGCTCACTCTTCACTTCCTGCCGCCGCGAGTGCGTCGGCGCCACCGACGATCTCGCTGATTTCCTGGGTGATCTCGGCCTGGCGGGCCTGGTTCGCCAGCCTGGTGTAGGTCCGGATGAGATCGGTGGCGTTGTCGCTGGCCGACTTCATCGCCCGGCGCCGGGCCGCCGATTCCGAGGCCGCCGACTCCAGCAGCGCCGAGAATATCCGCGCGCTGATGTAGCGCGGCATCAGGGAAGCGATCAGCTCCTCCGGCTCCGGCTCGAACTCGTACTGGGGCTGCAGCCCCTGCTGCTCCGGCTGCTCGTCCGCCGACTCGTCGACGACGCCCTTCACCGGCGAGACCAGCACCGCGGTCGGCGTCTGGCTCACCGTGTTGACGAACTTGGTGTAGATCACGTGCAATTCGTCGATGCCGGGCTCGCCCGAGTCGGTCTCGCCCGCCGATGTGGCGACCAGCGCGGACACCACCGTCTCGGTGGCCGACTGCGCGGCGGCGAAGGTGGGCTGCTCGGAGAAGCCGGTCCAGGAACCGGCCAGCGGGATCCGCCGGAAGTTGTAGAACCCGACGCCCTTGCGGCCGATCACGTACCGCACCACCTGCTTGCCCTCGCCCTCCAACCGGGCAGCCAACTCGGTGGCCAGCCGCAGCGCGTTGGCGTTGTAGCCACCGGCCAGCCCCCGGTCGCTGGTGATCACCAGCACGCCGGCCCGGCGCGGGTTGTCCACGCCGGTCAGCATCGGGTGCTTCAGGGTGGCGTTGCGGCCCAGCGCCGCGAGCGCCCGGGTGAGTTCGTCGGCGTACGGCCGGGCAGCCTTCATCCGGGCCTGCGCCTTGACGATGCGCGAGGCGGCGATGAGCTCCATCGCCTTGGTGATCTTCTTGGTCGACTGGACCGAACGGATCCGGCGCCGGTAGACGCGAAGCTGGGCCCCCATCGGCTACTGAGCCCCGCCGGTCGGCGAGGGCGGGACGGCGGGCGGACCGGACGGCGCCGAGGCAGGCTCGGCCTCGGCCGAACCGGACTCGGCCGACTCGCTGACCGAAGCCGCGGAACCGGACGGCGCGGAACCGGACGGCGCGGAACCGGACGGCGCGGGCGAGGTCTCGCTGCTCGGCGCGAACTGACCCTTGAAGCCGGCGACCACCTTCTCCAGCCGGTCCACCAGCTCGTCGGTCAGCGACTTGGCGTTCGCCAGATCGTCGAACAGGCCGGAGTCGTTGTGGCCGGCGTACTCCAGCAGCTCACGCTCGAACCGGCGGATGTCGGCGACCTCGACGTCGTCCAGCTTGCCGGTGGTGCCGGCCCAGATGGAGACGATCTCGTGCCCGATCGGGAACGGCGAGGCGGCCGGCTGCTTGAGCAGCTCCACCAGCCGGGCACCGCGCGCCAGCTGCTGCTGGCTGGCCCGGTCCAGGTCCGAGCCGAACGCGGCGAATGCCTCGAGCTCGCGGTACTGGGCCAGGTCCACCCGGAGCCGGCCGGAGACCGCCCGCATCGCCCGCGGCTGCGCCGCACCACCCACCCGGGACACCGAGATGCCCACGTTGATGGCCGGCCGGACGCCGGCGTTGAACAGGTCGGTCTCCAGGAAGCACTGGCCGTCGGTGATCGAGATGACGTTGGTCGGGATGTAGGCCGACACGTCGTTGCCCTTGGTCTCGATGACCGGCAGGCCGGTCATCGAGCCGCCGCCCATCTCGTCGGACAGCTTCGCGCAGCGCTCGAGCAGCCGGGAGTGCAGGTAGAACACGTCGCCCGGGTACGCCTCGCGGCCCGGCGGCCGGCGCAGCAGCAGCGACACCGTCCGGTAGGCCTCGGCCTGCTTGGTCAGGTCGTCGAAGACGATCAGCACGTGCTTGCCCTGGTACATCCAGTGCTGGCCGATGGCCGAGCCGGTGTACGGGGCGAGGTACTTGAAACCGGCCGAGTCCGAGGCCGGCGCCGCCACGATGGTGGTGTACTCCAGCGCGCCGGCCTCCTCCAGGATGTTCCGGGAGGCGGCGATGGTGGAGCCCTTCTGGCCGATCGCGACGTAGATGCAGCGGACCTGCTTCTTCTCGTCGCCGGACTTCCAGTTCTCCCGCTGGTTGATGATCGCGTCCAGGCAGACGGTGGTCTTGCCGGTCTGCCGGTCACCGATGATCAGCTGGCGCTGGCCACGGCCGATCGCGGTCATCGAGTCGATGGCCTTGATGCCGGTCAGCAGCGGCTCCCGCACCTCCTGGCGCTGCACCACCGACGGTGCCTGCAGCTCCAGCGCCCGCCGCTCGGTCGCCGCGATCTCCCCCATGCCGTCGATCGGCTGGCCGAGCGGGTTGACCACCCGGCCGAGGTAGGCGTCACCGACCGGCACCGAGAGGATGTCGCCGGTACGCCGGGCCTCCTGGCCCTCCTCGATCTTGGAGGCATCGCCGAGGATGACCACGCCGATGTCGCGCACGTCCAGGTCCAGCGCGATCCCCAGCGTGTCGCCCTCGAACCGGATCAGCTCGTTCGCCATCGCGCTGGGCAGGCCCTCCACCCGGGCGATGCCGTCGCCGGTCTCGGAGACGAGGCCCACCTCCTCGCGCGAGGCCTCGGGGGTGTAGGAGGAAACGTAGCCCTCGATCGCGCTCCGGATCTCGTCCGGTGAGATCGTCAGCTCTGCCATCAAAGTGTCCCTTGCTCGTTGGGTCTGTCTCGTTGTCGTCTGGTCGGGTTCAGCTCGTCAGCCGGCCAGCGCGCGGCGGATCTCGGTCAGCCGGCTCGCCACGCTGCCGTCGATGACCTCGTCGCCGACCCGCACCACCAGCCCGCCGCGGATCCGGGGCTCGATCGCCACCCGGACGCTGATCGCGCGGTGGTACTGCTCGGACAGCGCCTCGGCCAACCGGTTCTCCTGCTCCTCGGTGAGCGGCACCGCCGAGATCACCTTGGCGATGGACCGTTCCCGGCGGGCGGCCGCGGCGTCCAGCAGGTCGTCGATCGCGAAACTCATCGCCCGCCGCCGGGGGGATGCCACCGCATGCGCCAGCAGTTCCCGGGTGATCTGGTGCACCTTGCCGCCGAGCACCTCGTCGAGCAGCTGGATCCGCCGATCGGCCGGCACGATCGCCTCGTCCAGCAGCGCCGCCAGGTCGGAGTAGGCGTCCAGGATCCGCTCGAAGCGGAAGAGCTCGTCCTCCACCTGGTCCAGCACGCCGTCGTTCTCGGCGGCGGCCAGCAGCACGTCGGCACCGATCAGTTCGAGCGCGTCAACCAGATCCCACGGCGTCGACCAGCGCAGCGCGGCCGCCTCCCGGACCAGCTGCAGGGTGTTGCCGCCGACCTTGCCGGTCAGCAGCCGGGCCATCAGGTCCGCCCGTCGATCCGCCTCGGTGGACGGGTCGGCGATCACCCGGCGCAGCCGGGGCTGCTTGGTCAGCAGGTCGGCCACCGCGGCCAGCTCACGGGCCAGGTCCACCAGGCTCTGCGCCCCGGCGGGCCGGCCGGTCACCGGCTCCAGCCGCTGGCGCAGGGTGCGCAGCGCCTGCCGGCTCGCTGCGTGCATCACGGCTGGCTACCCGCCTGCGCCTCGGCCTGTGCGGTGTCCTGCGCCTCCAGGCCGGTCAGGAACGCGTCGACGGTGGCCGACACCCGGGCATCGTCGGCCAGCTGCTGGTTGACGATCTTCTCGGCCAGCTCGACGGCCAGCGTGCCGATCTCGGCGCGCAGCTCCCGGACGATGGCGCTGCGCTGGCGGGCCAGCTGCTCCTCGCCGCGGGCGACGATGCGGGCCTGCTCCTCCTGTGCCTGGGCACGCAGGTCGTCGACCACGTGCTGCGCCTCGGCCCGGGCGCTCTCCCGGATCTTGGCGGCCTCGGTACGCGCCTCGGACAGCGCCCGCTGGTAGGACGCCTCGGCCTCGGCCAGCTGCTTGCGGGCATCGGCGGCATCCTGCGCCTGCTGCTCGATCATCGCCTGCCGTTCCCGGATCGCCTTCTGCACCGGCGGCAGCACGTAGCGACCCAGGACGAACAGGATGATCACGAACGCGACCAGCTCGGCGATGAAGGTGGCGTTCGGCACCAGGAAGTTGCTCGCCAGCACCGTCTGCTGAGGCTGTGCCATGGGGAGGAACTCCTCTTACTTCGCCAGGACGAAAACGAACAGCACCGCGAAGGCGAGGTTGATGAAGTACATGGCCTCCACCAGACCGACGGTGAGGAAGAACAGCGTCTGCAGCCGGCTCTGCGCCTCCGGCTGGCGGGCCACGCCTGCGATCAGCGAGTTACCGGCCAGGCCGTCACCGATGGCCGCGCCGACGGCGCCGCCGCCGAGGGCGAGCCCACCGCCGATGAAGGCGCCGGCCAACGTGATGGACTTGGTCGTTACGTCGACTGCCATTTCTCTCCTCTAGGTGTTGAGCACCGTGGGTGACGGTGCCCGCGGGTCAAGCGATTGCAGACAGCTCAGTGCGCGTGCGCGCCTTCCTCGTCGGGCTTCACCGAGGCGAAGTACAGCACGGTCAGCAGCGCGAAGATGAAGGCCTGGATCAGGCCGATGAACATATCGAACAGCTTCCAGACGGCGTTCGGCGCCCAGAGCAGCCAGGCCGGGAACAGCGCGATCAGCGACACCATGATCACGCCGGAGAAGATGTTGCCGAACAACCGCAGCGCCAGCGTGACCGGCCGGACGAGCTCTTCGATCAGGTTGATCGGGAACATCACCCAGTGCGGGGTGAGCAGATGGTGGTAGTAACCCTTGAAACCCCGTTTGCGAACGCCGGTCACGTGCATCGTCACGATCACCAGCAGTGCCAGCGCATACGCCAGGTTGACGTCCGAGGCCGGCGGCGGGATGTACTCCGGGTGATGGCCGGTGGGGATGATCGCCAGCCAGTTCGCGAACAGGATGAACAGGAACAGCGTGACGGCCAGCGGCACCACGAACGGCGCGGTACGCACCCCCATGGTGGACTCGACCTGCTCCTCGATCTGCGAGGTCACGGTCTCGTAGAACAGCTGCACGCCGGTCGGCTTGTGCACGCTCAGCTTGGATCGCAGGTAGAAGCCCAGTCCGAGCACGATGGCGCCGGCGATGATGGTGCCGAGAATGGTGTCGACGTTCCAGGTCAGGCCGAAGACGTGCCACTGGATGTGGTTGCCGACCTCGACGTCGATCGCGGAGATGTGCGAACTCATGATCTGCCGCCCTTACCGCGTCGTCGTCCGGAGGCTGCGCATGACCGGCACGGTGGCGCCGACCAGCATCAGCAACTGGAAGACCGCCAGCCCGACGAACACCCCGAGCCCGTCCGGCCGGGTGATCAGCGCGCAGCCGATCGCGAGCAGGGTGACCGC
>DASUAC010000643.1:0-4522 GCA_035763985.1 Jatrophihabitans sp.
AACGTCGCGCTGACCGTGGCCGCGCTGGCCGCCGCGGTCGCCTGCGGCTGGCGCGCGCACCAGGTCAGCGGCCGGATGGCATGGTCCTGGGGGCTGCTCGGCGCCGCCGTGCTGTCCTGGGGGCTCGGCCAGTTCGTCTGGACCTGGTACGAGTCCATCCTGGGCGACGAGGTGCCGTTCCCGTCGCTGGCCGACGTCGGCTACCTGGGCATGCCGGTGTTCACCGCGGCCGGCCTGCTGGCCATCCCGATCGCCGCGCAGAGCGCCGCGCACCGGGCCCGCAGCGTGCTGGACGGTCTGATGATCGCCGCGTCCCTGCTGCTGATCAGCTGGATCGCGGTGCTCAGCCCGCTGATCACGGCCGGCGCGGACAGCCAGATGGCGATGGTGATCAGCCTGGCCTACCCGGCCACCGACGTGGTCACCGTCACCATGGTGCTCTACATCTTCCTGCGCGGCCGGCAACTGCACTCCGCGCCGATGCCGCTGGTGATGATCGGCTCCGGCCTGGTCACCTTCGCGATCTCGGACTCGGGCTTCGCCTACCTGACCATGACCGGCATGTACAGCTCCGGCGCGGTGATCGACGTCGGCTGGTTCGTCGGCTTCCTGCTGATCGGGGTGGCCGCGCTCAAGCCCGCCAAGGTGCCCGATCCGGCGGTCGAGGCGGAGCTGGCCACCCGCCCGCTCGGCGTGCTGCTGCCGTACGTCGCGGTGATCGCCGCCGTCATCACCAGCTCGCTGGAGCTGCTGCACACCACCAACCGGGGCACCTTCATACCGTGGAACCGCAACGCCCTGATCATGCTCATCGTCGGCCGGCAGCTGCTCACGCTGCTGGAGAACCGGGCGCTCACCCGGGATCTGGAGGGACGGGTCGAGGCCCGCACCGCGGAGTTGCGGGCCAGCGAGCAGCGGTTCCAGGCGCTGGTCCAGCACAGCTCGGACGTGGTGACGGTGGTCGACGAGTCGGCCACCGTCATCTACCAGAGCGAGTCGATGGAGCGGGTCTTCGGCCACCCGGCGCACACCCTGGTCAACCGTTCGCTGACCGAGCTGCTGGAGTCGCGCGCGGCCGGCCGGCTGCGTGAGGCGCTGCAGAGCGTGGCCCAGCGGCCGTACGGCACGTTGAGCATCGAGCTGCCGATCCGGCGGGTCGACGGCCGGGTGTGCCAGGCCGAACTCACCATCACCAACCTGCTCGAGGATCCCAACGTCGGCGCCCTGGTGCTCAACACCCGCGACATCACCGACCGCAAGGAGCTGGAGAACCAGCTGGTGCACGAGGCGTTCCACGACGCCCTGACCAACCTGGCCAACCGGGCGCTGTTCTCCGACCGGGTGGACCAGGCGCTGCGCCGGCGAGACCGCGACGAACACCCGATCGGGGTGCTGTTCCTGGATCTGGACGGCTTCAAGGAGGTCAACGACAGCCGCGGCCACGCGGCCGGCGACGAGCTACTGACCCAGGTCGCCGAGCGGTTGCGGGCCTCGGTCCGTCCCGAGGACACCGTGGCCCGGTTCGGCGGCGACGAGTTCGCGATCCTGGTGGAGGTCGACCCGGACGGCCACAACGACGCCGAGGTGGTGGCCCAGCGGGTCATCGAGCAGATCGGCATGCCGTTCGAGGTGGACGGCAACGAGCTGCACGTCAGCGTCAGCATCGGCATCGCCTACGGCGGCCCGCACGCGGAGAACGCCGGCCAGCTGATGCGCAACGCCGACCTGGCGATGTACCGGACGAAGTCGGCCGGCGCCGGCCGGTACACCCTGTACCACCCGGAGATGCACAGCGCGCTGGTGGACCGGCTGCAGCTGGCCTCCGACCTGCGCCGAGGGCTGGACGAGGGCGAGTTCGCCCTGTTCTACCAGCCCACCATCGACCTGGAGAGCGGCGTCATCATCGGCTTCGAGGCGCTGGCCAGGTGGCATCACCACACGCGCGGCAGCATCCCGCCGGCGGAGTTCATCCCGCTCGCCGAGAGCACCGGGCTGATCCGGCCGCTCGGCACGTTCGTACTGCGCGAGGCGTGCCGCCAGGTGATGGAGTGGGCGCCGGACGAGCGCCGCCCGCTGAGCATCAGCGTGAACGTCTCGGCCCGCCAGCTGGACCAGCCGGACTTCCTCGACGTGGTGGCCTCGGTGCTCGACGAGACCGGCCTGCCGGCGCACCGGCTGTGCCTGGAGATGACCGAGAGCGTGCTGATGGAGGACACCGAGAACGTGCTGGTGATCCTGAACGGCCTGAAGGAGATGGGGGTCCGGCTGGCCATCGACGACTTCGGCACCGGCTACTCCTCGCTCAGCTACCTGCACCGGTTCCCGTTCGACGTGCTGAAGATCGACAAGTCGTTCGTGGACCGGCTGCACAGCCCGTCCGGTGAGATGACGCTGGCCCGCACCATAGTCCAGCTCGGCCAGGGCCTCGGCGTCACCACGGTGGCCGAGGGCCTGGAGCACTTCGAACAGTTCATGGCGCTGCGCCGGATCGGCTGCGAGGTCGGCCAGGGCTTCTACTTCTCCGAGCCGGTGCCCGCCACCGAGGTCAACCGGCTGCTCGACGCGGACGCCGAGACGGCCTGGCCGAAGAACGCCGTGCAACCGCGTCCGGCCAAACCGCTTCATTCCAGCCATGGGGTACCCGCATGACGAGCTTGATCACCGAGTCCAAGGCGCGCCTGGACCTGCCGTCCTCCTGGCCGCTGGCGCTGCATCCGCAGCGGCTGGCCGAGCTGGAGGCCTGCACCCCGTACCTGCTGTGCGACCTGGACACCGTGGCCGGCAACTTCGCCGAGCTGCGCACGGCCCTGCCGAGCGCGCGGGTGTTCTACGCGATGAAGTGCAACTCCAGCCCGGAGGTGCTGCGCACCCTGGCCCGGCTCGGCTCCGGCTTCGAGGTCGCCTCGATCGGCGAGCTGGAGGCACTGATCGGCCTGGGCATCGACCCGTCCGAGGTGCTGTTCAGCAACCCGATCAAGCCGCCGGCGGCGATCACGGCCGCGCAGGCCGCAGGCCTCTGGCGGTTCAGCTTCGACTCGGAGGGTGAGCTGCGCAAGCTCGCCCAGTACGCACCCGGCAGCGCCGTCTACATCCGGCTGCGGGTGGACGACAGCACCAGCATCTTCCCGCTGTCGCGCAAGTTCGGTTGCGAGGCGCACCAGGCCCGGGCGCTGCTGCTGCTGGCCCGCGAGCTGGGCCTGCGCCCGTACGGAGTCACCTTCCACGTCGGCTCGCAGTGCTCGGCCACCAGCACCTGGCGGCAGGCCATCGCGGCCAGCGGCCGGTTGCTGCACGACCTCGCGCACAGCGGCATCTACCTGGAGATGCTCGATCTCGGCGGCGGCTTCCCGGCCCGGTACGGCCAGGACGTGCCGAGCATCGGCCAGTTCGGCGGCGTGATCGAACAGGCCCTGGACGACCTGCTGCCGTACCGGCCGCCGCTGATCGCGGTCGAGCCCGGCCGGTACCTGGTGGCCGAGAGCGCGGTGATGGTGGCCAGCGTGCTCGGCCGGGAGGTACGGGCGAACGAGAACTGGGTGTACCTGGACGTCGGCGCCTACAACGGCCTGATGGAGACCCAGCAGACGGTCAACCAGTGGCGGCTGCCGCTGTGGACGTCCCGGTCGGACCACGCGTTCGTACCGCACCTGCCGTTCACCGTCACCGGTCCCACCTGCGACAGCTCCGACACCATGTTCTTCGGCGTGCCGCTGCCGTGCACGATCGACACCGGCGACCGGATCTACATCGCCGCGACCGGCGCCTACACGCTCAGCTACGCCTCCACCTTCAACGGGTTCCCGATCCCGACACCGTTGTTCGTCGGCGACGGCGAATGGCAGTAGCGCCCGGCCGGATACGTGCCCTGCTCACGGCCGGGCTGCTGGACTCGTTCGGCCTCTCGCTCGGCTGGACCGCCTTCATCCTGATCGCGGTGGGCCGCGGCGGGCTGCCCGCGGCCGGGCTGTACAACGCCGCGATGCTGGCCGGCGTGGTCGGCTCGGCGCCGGTGACCGGCTGGTTCGCCGGCCGGGTGGCCGGCCGGGTCCTGCTCACCTGCACCGGCTCGGTGGAACTGGTGCTCCGGGTGGGCACGCTGGCCGGCCTGCTGATCGGCTGGCCGCCGGCGCTGCTGGCCGCCGGGGTGGCGGCGATGAACGTGGCCGCCTGGTCCGGTTACGCCGGCATGCGCGCCGAGGTGGCCGCCGCCGATCCCGGCCCGCGTTCGCTCACCCGGTACGCGGTGGCGATCGCGGCCATCGAGGCGATCGGTGCCGGGGTGGCGGCGTTGCTGCCGATCAGCGGCGACGGCCGGCTCGGCGGTGCGGTCACCGCGGCGATCCTGATCGTCTACGCCAGCAGCGTGACCCCGCAGTTCCTGATCGCCCGTACCTCGGCGGTACGCAGCGGACGGGAGTTGCGCAGCGGTCTTGCCGGCCCGGCGGATCGACCGGCCGAGCGGCTGCTGCCGGCCGACGCTGCGGCCAGCCTGCTGCCGGCCGACGCCGCGGTCAGCCTGATC
>DASUAC010000644.1:0-8365 GCA_035763985.1 Jatrophihabitans sp.
GCTTGCCGATGGAGTCCGTTCGGTCGGCGCCGCGGTGTCCCCACCTGCGGCGAGCGGCCGAGTCCCTTTCATACCTGGAGAGAACAACACTCGTGGCAACCAAGATCAAGCTCACCCGTGTCGGCAAGATGCGTGAGCCGCACTACCGCGTCGTCGTGGCCGACGCGCGGACCCGACGCGACGGCCGCTCGATTGAGACCATCGGCGAGTACCACCCGAAGAGCGACCCGTCGATCATCCGGATCGACGCCGAGCGCGCCGCGTACTGGCTGGGCGTCGGTGCGCAGCCGACCGAGGCGGTGACCGCCATCCTGAAGGTCACCGGCGACTGGCAGAAGTTCAAGGGCCTGCCCGCCCCCGCGCCGATGAAGCTGGCGCCGCCCAAGCCGGACAAGCGGGCGCTGTTCGACGCGGCGCTGGCCGAGTCCGGCGGCGAGTCGCTGGCCGAGGCCACCACGCCGCGCAAGAAGGCCGCTCCGCGGAAGGCCGCGGCCGGGGCCAGCGAGGTGCCGGCCGCCCAGGAACCGGCACCGGAGACTGCGGACGCCGAGACTGCGGCTGCCGCGGAGCCGGCCGACGGGGCGGACAGCTAAGTGCTGTCCGAGGCCCTCGAGCACCTGGTGCGCGGCATCGTCGACCATCCGGACGACGTGGTGGTCGACCTGATCGACAACCGGCGCGGCCGGCGGCTGGAGGTCCGGGTGCATCCCGACGACCTCGGCCGGGTGATCGGGCGCAACGGCCGCACCGCCAAGGCGCTGCGCCAGGTGGTCAACGGCGTCGGTGGCAAGGGCATCCGGGTGGACGTCCTGGACACCGACGAGAGTCGCTGAGCACCAACCCAGCTGCTCGAGGTCAGTCAGGCATGACCGGCGATCCGGACCCGACGGACGAGGTGCTCGCGGTCGGCCGGGTGGGCCGGGCGCACGGCGTGCGCGGCGACGTGTTCGTCGAGCCGTGGACGGACGCGCCCGAGGAGCGGTTCGCCGACGGCGCCGTGGTCTACGCCGGGGAGCAGGAGCGCCGGCCACTCACCGTGGCCGGCGCCCGCAGCCATTCGGGCAAGCTGGTGCTGCACTTCGCCGGGTTGGACGATCGCTCCGCGGTGGAGGCCATCCGGGGCGCCGTGCTGGTGGTGCCGGCCACCGATCGGCCACCGCTGACGGACCCGGACGAGTTCTACGACAGCGACCTGGTGGGCCTGTCGGTCTCGACGGTCGGCGGCACCCCGCTCGGCCCGGTCACCGAGGTGCTGCATTCGCCGGCCGGCAGCCTGCTGGTCATCGACTGGGACGGCCGGGAACTGCTGGTGCCGTTCCGGCGTGAGGTGGTGCCGACCGTCGACCTGGCCCGCCGGGTGGCCGTGATCGACCCGCCCGAGGGGCTGCTGGACCTGTGACTCCGGATCTCACCGTCGACGTGGTCACCATCTTCCCGGACTACCTGGCGCCGCTGCGCCAGTCGCTGCTGGGCAAGGCGATCGACCGGGGCCAGGTACGGCTGGGCGTGCACGACCTGCGGCGCTGGACCAGCGACGTGCACCGGACGGTGGACGACACCCCGTACGGCGGCGGCCCGGGCATGGTCATGCTGCCGGAGCCGTGGGGCCGGGCGCTGGACGAACTGGCGCCGGCCGCGGCGCCGAACCAGCCCCGGCTGATCATCCCCAGCCCGGCCGGCCGCCGGTTCAGCCAGCAGCTCGCCGCCGAGTTGGCCCGCGAGCCCTGGCTGCTGTTCGCCTGCGGCCGGTACGAGGGCATCGACGCCCGGGTGGCGGAGTATGCGGCACAGCGGATGCCGGTCGACGAGATCAGCCTGGGTGATTACGTGCTGTGCGGCGGCGAAGCAGCGGTGCTGGTCATCGTGGAGGCGGTGGCCCGGCTGATTCCGGGCGTGCTGGGCAATGCCGAGTCCGCCCGGCAGGACTCGTTCACCGACTCGGTGGCCGGGCTGCTGGAGGGTCCGGCCTACACCAAACCGGCGATCTGGCGGGGGTTGCCGGTGCCGGAGGTGCTGCTGTCCGGCCATCACGGCCGGATCGCGGAGTGGCGAGCGGGGCAATCCCGGCAGCGCAGCGCCGAGCGGCGACCGGATCTGCTGTAGCGGACGGTCCGCGCCGGCCCCACCACCCGGTTTCTCATTCGGAGTTCGGGTGTGGCACCATCGTATGGTTGCTCGCGAGGAGCCTGCGGGGCTGGACGCGGCAGCGACAAGATTGCCCGACGAGCTGAGATTCGCTGCGCCGCCAGGCGCGCGGACGCCAGATGTGTGAAGGAAGCAGAGCCACCATGGACACCTTGCAGAAGCTGGACGCCGAGTCGCTGCGCAGCGACATCCCGGACTTCCGGCCGGGCGACACGCTCAAGGTGCACGTGCGCGTGGTCGAGGGCGCCCGGTCCCGGGTGCAGGTCTTCCAGGGCGTGGCCATCCGGCGTTCCGGTGGCGGCCTGCGGGAGACGTTCACCGTGCGCAAGGTCAGCTTCGGCGTCGGCGTGGAGCGCACCTTCCCGGTGCACACCCCGGTGATCGAGAAGATCGAGGTGGTCACCCGCGGTGACGTCCGGCGGGCCAAGCTGTACTACCTGCGTGACCTGCGCGGCAAGGCCGCCAAGATCAAGGAGAAGCGGGACCCGGTTGCCCGCTGACCGGTAGACCAGGCCCGCGAGGTGACCGAGGAGAGCCGGGCCGAGGACGCCGGCCGCACGTCCGCCGACCAACCGGCCACCCATCTGCCGTCCAGCCGTGCCGTCGATCCGACGGTGTCGGTGAACCGTGCCGCCCACCCGGTGGATCCGGCCGGGGAGGCCGGTACCGCGACGGGACAGCCGGCAGTTGCCGCGCGCCGGAACCGCGGGCGCTGGCGGCGGGTCGTCGCCCGGTTCGAGCTGCCCATCCTGATCGTGGTCGCGATCGCCATCGCGGTGCTGCTGAAGACCTTCGTCATCCAGCCGTTCTACATCCCGTCCCAGTCGATGGAGCAGACCCTGCACGGCTGCCCGGGCTGCGCCGGGGACCGGATCCTGGTCTTCAAGCCGGTCTATCACCTCCGGGATCCGCATCCCGGCGACATCGTGGTCTTCAAGGCCCCGACGGACTGGGACGAGCCCGGCGGCCAGGTGCTGTCGGGCAATCCGGTGGTGCACGCCGTCCAGTGGTTCGGCCAGCTGGTCGGGGTGGTGCCGCCGAGTGAGAAGGACCTGGTCAAACGGGTCATCGCGGTGGGTGGCCAGACCGTCAAGTGCTGTGACGACCACGGCAACGTCCAGATCTCCGAGCACGGGCCGAACGGGCCGTGGCGCAGCCTGAACGAGCCGTACGTGTACCAGAACAGCCCGTGGAGCAAGCCCACCAACGGCGCCACCCGGTCGCCGGAGGACAACCGGAGCTTCGGCCCGGTCACCGTGCCGTCCGGCCGGCTGTGGGTGCTCGGCGACCATCGGGGCGACTCGGCGGATTCCCGCTATCACTGCGGCGCTGCCGGTTCCGGGGCCAGCTGCGACCCGGTCAGCAGCACCGTGCCGACCTCGGACGTGATCGGCAAGGCGATTGCGATCGCCTGGCCGCCGTCCCGCTGGCGCACCCTCGGCACGCCTGAGACGTTCACCGCGCTGGGACCCGCCGGACTGCCGATCGAACCCGGCACGCTGGCCCTGGCCGGCGCCGTTGTGATCGGCGGTGTCCGGCGCCGACGCCGATGACCACGCCACGGCTGCGCACCGCGGCCAGGATCTTCCTGATCGACGAGGCGGACCGGGTGCTGCTGGTGCACCAGCTGCTGGACCTGGACCGGGTCGATTCGCACTGGATCGCGCCGGGCGGCGGCTTGGAGGACGGTGAGACGCTGGTCGAGGCGGCCGTCCGCGAGGTGTACGAGGAGACCGGGCTGCGGGTCGAGTTGCCGCCGACCGCCGAGCCGGTGTTCGTCGACCGTGAGCTGTTCAGCTTCGCCGGCGAGCACATCGATCAGACCAACTACTACTTCCTGGCCCGGGTAGCCTCGGACGTTCCGGTGGAGGCGATCGCCCCGACCGAGTACGAGGCGGTGGTGGCGCTGGGCAGCCGGTGGTGGCCGCTGGAGGAACTGGAGGCTGCCGAGGTGGCGCGGGTACCGCTCGATATGGTCGCGGTGATCCGGCGAGCACTGGCGGTGGGGTGATGGCAGCGGCACCTGGAGAGGACCGGACGGCGGCGGCCCGCGGCAAGGCGGGCTCGCGCGGCATGGCCGCACCGCTTGGCAAGGCCGCACCGCGGAGCAAGTCGGCACCGCGGAGCAAGGTGCCCACGCTGCGCTACGAACGGGAGATGTGGCGGTCCGGACACGGCGTGCTGGCCGCGGTGGACGAGGTGGGCCGGGGAGCGCTGGCCGGCCCGGTCACCGTCGGGGTGGTGCTGCTGACGGCCGACGCCAAGCCGGCGCCGTACGGGGTGGCGGACTCCAAGCTGCTCACCCCGCAGGCCCGGCAGCGGCTGGTGCCCCGGATCCGGCGCTGGGCGCTGGACTCGGCGGTCGGGCATGCCAGCGCCGCCGAGATCGACCAGATCGGCATCATCGCCGCACTCCGGCTGGCGGCCGAACGTGCGGTCAGCGCCCTGTCGCTGATGCCGGAGTGGATCCTGCTGGACGGCAACTACGACTACCTGACCCCGCCGGCGAACCTGGAGCTGTTCGGCATGCCGGGGCTGGCGGCCGAGCCGGACCGCTGGCGCTGCTCGGTGCCGGTCCGCACGCTGGTCAAGGGCGACATGCGGTGCTCGTCCATCGCGGCCGCCTCGGTGCTGGCCAAGACCGAGCGGGACGCCGTGCTGGTCTCCTACGCCGAGCGGTATCCGCAGTACGGCTTCGCCGAGAACAAGGCCTACGCCTCCCCGCAGCACCTTGCGGCGCTCGCCGAGTACGGACCGTGCGAGATCCACCGCTGCTCGTGGAACCTGCCCGGGTTGGCCGCCCGGCTGGCCGAGGGAGGCTTGGAGCTGGCCGACGGGGACCTGGAGCTGGCCGGTGGAGAGCTGGACCTGGCCAGGCTGGCGGGCGAAGGCTTGGTCGAATGTGCCGACGACCGGCCGGGACCGCTGTCGGATCCGGCCGCGCCGGAGCCGGGCCGGACCGGGGCAGAATGGGGGCTGGCCGATGTCGCGGCTGCCGTGAACGGCAACCAACATAATGGGCGATGATGGAAAGATGAGCTACGTGGGCCGATCCGATGAGCGCTGAAGATCTCGAAAAGTACGAAACCGAGATGGAGCTGCAGCTCTACCGGGAGTACAAGGACATCGTTGGCCAGTTCAGCTACGTGGTCGAGACCGAGCGGCGGTTCTACCTCACCAACGACGTGCAGGTGACGCCGCGCAACGCCGACGGCGAGGTCTACTTCGAGGTGAACATGCGCGACGCCTGGGTGTGGGACATGTATCGCCCGGCCCGGTTCGTCAAGAACGTGCGAGTGCTCACCTTCAAGGACGTCAACGTCGAGGAGCTGGACAAGCCCGACTTGGATCTCGGCGCCAAGGGCGGCTTCGGCAGCTGAGTCCCGGCCGTCGGCAGAGTCCCGGCGGCTGAGTCCCGGCCGTCCCGGCGGCTGAGTTCGGGCTTCGGGCGAGGGTGCGCGGGACGTCCGCGCCGGCCGCTGTCCACAGCCGGCAACCCTCGTCCACATCCATCGGCGCTCGCCGCGCAGACCGGGTGCCGGCTGGCAGGGTCGAGCCATGCGGCTCTCAGACCAACTCGGCAGGTACGGCGAACGGATCGCGGCCCAGCTGCTGGTCGATGCCGGCCTGCACATCCTGGATACGAACTGGCGCTGCCCACGGGGCGAGATCGACATCGTCGCCGCGTCCGGCGGCACCCTGGTGATCTGCGAGGTCAAGACCCGATCCGGGCTGCGGTTCGGTGAACCGGCCGAGGCCGTCGGCCGGGCCAAGTCGGCTCGGCTGCGGCTGCTGGCAGCGCAGTGGCTGTCCGAACACCCGGGTTCCTGGTCCGAGATCCGCTTCGATGTGGTCTCGGTGCTGCGCGGGCCGGCCGGCCCGGCCCGGGTGCGGCACCTGCGGGGAGCCTTCTGATGGCGCTGGCTCGCACCCTGTCGATCGCGCTGCTCGGGGTAGCCGGCAGGCTGGTGGAGATCGAGGCGGATCTGTCCGCCGGCCTGCCCGGTCTGACCTTCACCGGCCTGGCCGACACCGCGGTGCTGGAATCCCGCGACCGGATTCGTTCGGCGGTGCAGAACTCCGGATTCGGCTGGCCGAACCGCCGGATGACCGTGGCCCTGCTGCCGGCCGACCTGCGCAAGCACGGCTCGATGTTCGACCTGGCCCTGGCGATGGCGGTGCTGGCCGCGGCCGGTGAGGTTCCGCTGGCCGCGGTGGACGGGATGTGCTGGCTGGGCGAACTCGGCCTGGACGGCCGGCTGCGACCGATACGCGGGGTGTTGCCCGCGGTGCTGGCCGCGCGTGCGCACGCGGTGGCGGCCGTGGTGGTGCCGGCGGCCAACGCTGCCGAGGCGGCCCTGGTGCCGGGACTGCGGGTGTTGTCGGCCGGCTGTCTGGCCGAGGTGGTGGCCGCTCTGCGGCCGGGTGGCGCGCCGCTGGCTGCGGCCGCCGCCCTCGCCGACCTCGCCGAGGAGCCGGCCGGCGTGACCGCGCCCGACCTGGCCGAGGTGGTGGGCCAGCCGGTCGGCCGCCGAGCGGTGGAGATCGCCGCCGCCGGCGGCCACCACCTGCTGCTGGAGGGTGCGCCGGGGGCCGGCAAGACCATGCTCGCCGAGCGGATGCCGTCGATCCTGCCGCCGCTGGACGAGGCCGCGGCGCTGGAGGTGACCGCGATCCACTCGGTGGCCGGAGTGCTGCCTGCCGGCGCGGGCCTGATCCGCCGGCCGCCGTTGCAACTGCCGCATCACACCTCCTCGATGGCGGCGCTGGTCGGGGGCGGCTCCGGGCTGGGAAGACCCGGAGCCGCCTCGCTGGCACACCGCGGCGTGCTGGTGCTGGACGAGGCGGCCGAGTTCAAGCCGAGCGTGCTGGATTCGCTGCGTCAGCCGCTGGAGTCCGGCCGGGTCGTGCTGCACCGAGCCAACGGCACGGTGAGCTACCCGGCGCGCTTCCAACTGGTGCTGGCCTGCAACCCCTGCCCGTGCGGGGCGGGCAAGGATGTCGACTGTGCCTGCAGCCCGGATGCGCGGCGGCGCTACCGACGCCGGCTGTCCGGCCCGCTGCTGGACCGGATCGACCTGCGGATACCCATCGACCCGGTGTCTCGCGCGGACCTGATGGCCGAGGCCGACGCCGAGAGCAGCGCCACGGTTGCCGATCGGGTGCTCCGGGCCCGGTCGGCTGCCCGGCACCGGTGGGCAGCGGCCGGCTGGCTGACGAATGCGGAGGTTCCCGGACCGGTGTTGCGCTCCCGCCGGTGGCGGCCGGAACGCCCGGCGCTGGCGTTGCTGGACGAGGAACTGGAACGCGGCCGGCTGAGCGCACGTGGCTGCGACCGGGTGCTGAAGGTGGCCTGGACGCTGGCCGACCTGGCCGGCTGCGCCACGCCGGGCCGGAACGAGATTGCCGAAGCGATCGGTCTGCGGATCGGCCGGGGCGCGGCGGTGGCCGCATGAGCACGCCGGAGTCCCGGCGCACCGGTCCGGCGCCGGTCACGCGCACCGAACCCACCGAGCCGGAACTGCTGGCCGCCGCCTACCTGAGCCGGGTGGCCGAGCCGGCGGCCGTCGCGCTCTGGCTGCTGGTCCAGCAGTACGGCTACCTGGACGCCGCCGAGGCGGTCCGCTGCGGTGATGTGCCGCCGGAGGTGGCCGCCTGCACCGAGGCGCGCCGGCTGTCGGCCGATCCGGGCCTGGATCTGGCGGCGGCCGAGCGCAACGGCATCCGGCTGATCGTCCCGGCCAGCGCCGAGTGGCCGCATTACGCCTTCGCCGCATTGCACCGGGTGGCCGAGCGGCGGGTCGCGGAGTGGCTGACCGGCCGGCGGAGCAGGCCGGCGCGGGGGGAGCCGATCCCGCCGCTGGCGCTGTGGATCCGGGGGCACGGTGAGCTGTCCGGGATCGGGGTCCGGTCGGTGGCGGTGGTCGGCTCGCGGGCGGCCAGCCCGTACGGCGACCGGCTCGCCAGCGACTTCGGGTACGGCCTGGCCCGGCACGAGGTGGTGGTCGTCTCCGGTGGCGCGTACGGCATCGACGCGGCAGCGCACCGCGGGGTCCTGGCCGCCGACGGCGTCTCGGTGCTCGTGTCGGCTGGCGGCTTGGACCGGCCCTATCCCGCGGCGCACCGCCACCTCTATGACCGGACGGCCGAACTGGGCGTGCTGGTCAGTGAGCGGCCGCCGGGGAGCGCCCCGCACCGCCAGCGGTTCCTGTCGCGCAAC
>DASUAC010000645.1:0-2316 GCA_035763985.1 Jatrophihabitans sp.
GTTTCCAGGATGAGCGCGGCGAACGACTCCGGGCCTTCGAACTCGACGATCGATCGCAAATGCGCCAGCGCCTGCGACGTCTCCTCCGCCTCGGTCTGCGCACCGAACTGGCTGCGGTACAGGAACGGCCCGAAGAAGTGCACCGATCCGCTGGTGCCGAGATCGTTCGGCCACCGGCGCGGATCCCCGGTGACGTTGACCGCGGTCTGGGTGCCGCCGTGATAGCTGCGATAGATCGAGAGCACCTTGTTGCGGCCGGTGTGCAGCCGGGCCATCCGGATCGCGTACTCGATCGCCTCGGCGCCGCCGTTGGTGAAGAACACCTTGCGCATGTTCGCCGGCGCCCGCTCGATGATCAGCCGGGCGGCCTCGCTGCGCGCCGCGTTCGCATGCTGCGGGGCAACCGTGCAGAGCAGGTCGGCCTGTTCCTTGATTGCCGCGACCACCTTGGGATGCTGGTGGCCGATGTTGATGTTGACCAGCTGGCCGGACAGGTCCAGCAGCCGGTTGCCGTCACCGTCGACGACATAGCTGCCGGACGCCGAGCTGATCACCATCGGGGTGATCGCCTCCTGCGCGCTCCATGAGTGGAAGACGTAGCGGCGGTCGTCGGCGTAGGCCTGCTGGGGGCTGCCCCAGCTGGGCGCCGGGCCGGCTGCGGTGCTGTCGCTGGCGGTCATGCGCTGATTCCTCCTCCGCTTCCTCCTCCGCGCCGGGGGCGAGCCGGAACGATAGGTTGAACACTAGTGGGCCGGATCTTCCCGCACCGGCTCGCCTCACGAGAGCGACGCCGCATGTACAACCAGCTGTACCTGGACAGCCAACGCCGGGTGGCCGATCTGATCAGCCCGCTGTCGGCCGCCGAACTGGATCGGCGCACGCCGGCCTGTCCGCACTGGTCGGTGCGGGACGTGCTGGCGCACCTGGCCGACAGCAGCGCCAGCTTCCCGGACAGCAGCGCACTCGTCGCCGACAGCAGCGTGTTCGCGCTCAGCGCGGCCACCTTCGCCGCCTGTGCCACCGACCAGGCAGCCGAGCTGTTCCCCGATTCCGGCCGGGCCCGTCCGGTCGCCGAGCTGCTGGCCAGCTGGCAACGGCACCTGCCGGAGGTCACCCAGATCCCGGTGTCCAGCCAGTCCTGGTTGCCGATCCTGCACGAGGCGCTCTCGCACGAGGCCGACATCCGTGGCGCGATCGGCGCCCCGCTGCTGCCCGCCGACGTGCTGGCCGCCGCCTGGCCGCTGCTCACCGACCCGATCGCGCGCCGGCTGGCCCCGCTCGGCACCGTCCTGCTCAGGCTGGACGAGCAACCGATCATGCTGGGCGACGGCACCCCCGACGTAGAGGTGGTGGCCACCCAGTTCGACTTCTGGCGCGCCTGGTTCGGCCGGCGCAGCCGGGCCCAGATCGCCGGCTGGGTACGGGTCGGCGACCCGGCGGGGCTCGCCGAGCTGCTGCCGGTGGTGCCGCCGCGGGACACCGACCTGATCGAGATCGGCTGATGGCCGCTCGCAGCACGCTCGCCGAGGGGCTGGCCAGCCGGACCCCGGCGGCGTTGCGGCAGGCCCGGCTGGCCACCGCGTTGGTCTTTGCCTGCAACGGATTCCTCTGGGCGGCCTGGGTGCCGCACATCCCGGAGGTGAAGGCCCGGCTCGGGCTGTCCGACGCCGCGCTCGGCTTAGCGCTGCTCGGGCCGGCGATCGGGTCGATGATCTCGATGACGCTGATCGGCCGGGCCACCACCCGCTGGGGCAGCGGCCGGGTGACCACCGTGATGGCCTTTGCCAGCTACCTGTTCATCGCCGGGCCGGGGCTGGCCTGGAACCTGCCGTCGCTGTTCGGCGCGCTGCTGCTCTGGGGGGTGGTGGCCGGCGGCCTGGACGTAACCATGAATGCCCAGGCGGTACAGGTGGAACGCTGCTACGGCCGGCCGATCATGTCGAGCTTTCATGCCTGGTGGAGCGTGGGCACCGTCACCGGCACCGTGGTGGGCAGCCTGGGCGCCGGCCTCGGGGTGTCGCTGGCCCGCCAGCAGTTCGGCCTGGCGGTGCTGATCGCGCTCGGGACGGTCTGGGCGGCCCGGCAGTTCATCGCCGACCAGCCCAGCGAGCCGACCCCGGCCGGCAAGCGGGTGTTCGAGTTCCGGCTGGTATTGCTGGGGATCGCCGGCGTCTGCGCGTTGCTGGCCGAGGGCAGCGCCGGTGACTGGTCACCGGTCTACCTGCGCGACGACCTGCGGGTGGCGGCCGGTCACACCGGCCTGGCCTACGGCGCGTTCACCCTGATGATGACGGTGGGACGGCTGATCGGTGACCG
>DASUAC010000646.1:0-9289 GCA_035763985.1 Jatrophihabitans sp.
CCGATCCCGGGCAGCGCCAGCAGTTGCTGCCGGGTGGCCTCGCGATCGGCGCCGGCATTCAGTTCCAGCCCGCCGCCGGCCACCGCCGCCGCGACGGCGACGATCGTCCGGCCGCGCGCCGCCGGCATCGGCAGCACCGCCGGATCCAGTTCGGCGAGGGTTTCCGGCGCCGGGAACAGCAGCCAGTCCGGCGACCCCGGGAAGGCCGGCCGGCCGTACTCGCCGGTCAGCCGGCCGAGCACGGTGCGTGCGCCGGCCACCGAGATCTGCTGGCCGACCACCGCTCGGATCGCCATCTCGAAGCCGTCCGCCGACCCGGGGGAGCGCAATCCCGGCCGCTGCCGGACCAGTTCGGCCAGCACCGGCTGCCCGGCCAGCACCTCGTCGACCGCCTGCGGATCTGCGTCCAGATCCAGCAGCCGGCGCAGCCGGGCCACCGCCGCGGGCAGATCCCGGTGGTCGGCCAGTCGCAGCACGGCCCGGACGAAGCCGGCACCCGGCGACAGGGTGGCCAGCCCGGCGCCGTGCGGCAACCGCAGGGTGCGCCGGTAGCTGGTGCCGTCGTACTGCTCGACCCCGGGAATCGCTCGCTGGCCGAGGAAATCGAGGGTGCCAGCCAGCTCCATCGGTTGCCGGTGGGCCAGCCGCAACACGATCATGCCGGGCTCGCCGGGCTGCCCGTCGAGCTGCCGGCGCAGCTGGCTCGGGGTGCGGGCGTAGACCTGGAGCATGGTGTCGTTGAACTGGCGGATGCTGGCGAAGCCGGCCGCGAATGCCACGTCCGCGGCGGACAGATCAGTGCTCTCCAGCAGGATTCGCGCGGTGTGCGCGCGCTGGGCACGTGCCAGCGCCAGCGGTGGCGCGCCCATCTCGGAGACCAGGGTGCGGGTCAGCTGGCGTTCCGAATAGCCGAGCCGGCGGGCCAGCCCGGGCACCCCTTCCCGATCGATCACCCCGTCGGCGATCAGCCGCACCGCCCGCCAGGCCAGGTCGGCGCGGGCGTTCCAGTCCGGCGAACCCGGGGTGGCGTCCGGCCGGCACAGCTTGCAGGCCCGGAAGCCGGCCCGCTGAGCCGCGGCCGCGCTCGGGTAGAAGTCGACGTTGCGCCGGTGCGGCGTACGGGCCGTGCAGGACGGCCGGCAGTAGATGCCGGTGGTGCGTACGCCGGTGTAGAACATGCCGTCAAACCTGGCATCCCGGCTCTGCACGGCGCGGTACGCGGCCTCGGTATCGATAGACACAGCTAGCAGTCTGCCCGTCGTCCGGAGCCGACGCTAGCGGGATTCGGACGGACCACCAGGGATCAGCCGGTGTTGCGCAGGCCGGCCGCGACGCCGTTCATGGTCAGCAGCAGCGCCCGGCGCAGCTCGGCCTGGTCCTGCTCGCTGCCCGGCTGCCCGGTGAGTGCGCGGACCCGGGAGAGCAGATCCACCTGGGCGTAGGAGATCGGGTCGAGGTAGGCGTCCCGAACGCTCAATGTCCTTTGCAACAAAGGCTGATTGTCCAGCAGGAACTGCTCACCGGTGACCCGCAGCACCTCGTCCACGGTCAACTCGTGCTCGGCGCGTACCAGCTCGAAGAGCCGCTGCAGCGGTTCGGGCACCAGCGTGGAGACGTAGTGCGAGGCGATCTCCAGATCGGTCTTGGACAGCGTCATCTCGACGTTGGAGATGAAGGTACGGAAGAAGTGCCAGTCGGCGTGCATCTCGGCCAGCACCGAATCCAGCCCGGCCTCCCGGGCGGCCTTCAGGCCGGAGCCGACCCCGAACCAGCCGGGCACGATCTGGCGGGACTGGGTCCAGCCGAACACCCAGGGAATGGCGCGCAATCCTTCGATGCCGCCACCGGAATCGGGCCGCCGGCTGGGCCGCGAACCGATGTTCAGCGAGCCCAGCTGCTCCACCGGCGTGGAGGACAGGAAGTACTCCGGCAGGCCGGGATCGTCGATGAACTTGCGGTACTCGGCGAACGCGGTCTCGCTGATCAGCTCCATGGTGTGGTCCCAGGTCTTGAGCTGATCGGCGCTCTGCCGCGGCGAGGTGTGCAGGGTGGACGCGCGCAGCACGGCCGCCACCGTCAGCTCCAGGTTCTCCCGGGCCAGGTCCGGCAGTGCGTACTTGTCGCTGATCACCTCGCCCTGCTCGGTGAACTTGATCTCGCCGGCCAGCACGCCCCACGGCTGGGCGAGGATCGAGTCGTAGGTCGGCCCACCGCCCCGGCCCACCGTGCCGCCCCGGCCGTGGAACAGCCGCAGCCGCACGCCGTGCCGGGCCGCCACGTCGCGCAACCGGCGCTGGGTCTTGTGGATCTCCCACTGGGACGTGGTGATGCCGGCGTCCTTGTTCGAGTCGGAGTAACCCAGCATCACCTCCTGCACGTCGCCACGCAGCCGCACGATCAGCCGGTACGTCGGGTCGGACAGCAGGTCGTCGAGCACCTCGCCGCTGCGCCGCAGCTCGTCCACCGTCTCCAGCAACGGGACGAAGCCGATCCGGGCCACCGGCTGGGACCGGCCGCCGGTGCCGGTGCCGTGCACGTCCACCAGGCCGGCTTCGCGGGCCAGCACCACCGCGGCCAGCACGTCGTCGGCGCCCATCGTCATCGAGATCACGTAGCTCTCGATGACGTCGCTGCCGTAGGTGTCCAGCGCCCGCCGGATCTCGGTGAACACCGCGAACGTCCGGGCGGCCGCCTCGTCCAGCGGCGGCGGGCTCTGCGAGAGCGGACGCCGGTTGGCCAGCTCCTTCGACAACAGCCGGGCCCGGTAGTCGCGCGGCAGATCCGCGTAGAGCCAGTGCTCCTCCTTGAGCCGGTCGATCAGCTGGCCGACCGCGTGGTGATGCGCCTCGGCATGCTCGCGGATGTCCAGCGTGGTCAGGTGCAGGCCGTAGCAGGCCAGCGTCCGCTGCGTCCGGGCCAGCAGCCCCTCGGCGATCAGCTCGCCGGCGTTGGCCCGCAGCGAATCGCCCAGCAGCGCCAGCTCGGCCAGCAGCTCGGCCCGGCCGAGGTAGTCCCGGCCCGGTACATGGCCGGTGCCGGCTACTACCCGGGTCCGGGTGTTGAGGATCTTCTGCCGGATGCAGGACAGCTTGAGCCGGTACGGCTCGGCCGCGTTCACCGTGCGCAGCCGCGGATCCAACTCGGGCAGGTTCACCAGGTCCTGCTCGATCGAATCGGTCAGCTGCTCGCTCACCCCGGTGATGTCGGAGGAGGAGGACAGCTCGGCGATCAGCGCGTCGATGTTCAGCAGCGCCGACCGGACCGCCACCTGGTGCTGCAGCACCAGCACCTCGCGGGTGACCGCCGCGGTGACGTTCGGGTTGCCGTCCCGGTCGCCACCGATCCAGGAACCGAAGCTCAGCGGGCGCGCGTCGGCGGCCAACCGGCCGCCGTGCCGGTGCAGCTCGGCGGCCAGATCCGTGGCGAGCTCGGGCAGCGTCTCGTCGATCAGCTCCTGCAGGTAGTACACCGCGTTGCGCGCCTCGTCCAGCGGGGTGGGGCGGTGCCGGCGCAGCTCATCGGTCTGCCAGATCAGGTCGATGATCTCGGCCAGTTGCCGGTCCTGCCGTTCTCGAGCGGTGCTGCCCGGCTCGGTGGCCGAGGCCAGCACGTCGGCCAGTCGCCGCAGCTTGGTCAGGATGGAGCGGCGGCTGGCCTCGGTGGGGTGCGCGGTGAACACCGGCCGTACCGCGAGGTCGCGGACCGCCCTGGTCAACCCGTCCGGGCCGGCCTTGGCGGCCACCGCGGCCACCGAGGTGGCCAGCCAACCCTCGGCCGCCGGGCGCTGGCGCAGGCTGCGCACCCGGTGCACCTGCTCGGCGACGTTGGCCAGGTGGAAGTAGGCCGAGAACGCCCGGACCAGGGCGGCGGCAAGCTCGGTGGGCAACTCGGCCAGCAGGCCGCGCACCTCGTCCCGGGCGGCGTTGCGGTCCTCCACCCGTTGCGCTTCCTTGCTCTGCTTGGTCAGCGCCCGGACCCGCTCGACCAAGTCGAGCAGTTGCCGGCCGTGCTGGCGGACCAGGGACTCGCCGAGCAGGTCGCCCACCCGGCGTACGTCGCGGCGCAGCGCGGTGTCGTCATCACCGAGGGGCTGGTCGCCGGCCACCTCGTCGGAGAATGTGCGCACGATCACTCCGCAATTTTCCCCCATCCACCTATTGAGACGCAGGTGGGACGGCAGGTGCGTTCCAGTGACCGGCAGATGACGCCGGGTGATCGGCCCGGGGTGCTGCGTACGGGTTTGGTGACTCTCCGCAGCGGAATGGTTGCGCAGTGCCGTAAGACATAAAGAAGCCTTGAAAAATAAGGCACTTTTGCGCTTCCCAAACGCTCGCCTCACGGGTTATAAACATGAGACGCGAGGCCGAAAAGGGGGTAGCCGAAGCGGCGTCGCGGTCTCCGCCCGGCAGTGGTGCGGAGTTCACGGGGGAAGGTCCGAGTTCGGCTCCTGCTACGCGCGAGTCCGGTCTTGGGCGGCTTGATGGGTCTCGGTCGGGTTGCGCTCGACAGGCCCGTTCGGGGGATTTGATGTTCACTAGTGGCCTCCGGGCCGTCGAAAACATCGACGAGCAGGTGCCGGGATCAACAGGGGGTAGCAGCGTGGTCGCCGCAGTTGGCGCGCACGCCCAGTCCGCCGGCGGACTGGCCGAACCGCAGGCCATCACCACACCGGCCGGTCGCCAGCTGCGTCCGGTCGGCCGCTCACTCGCGGTCTCACCGCCGCCACCGGTCGACCGGGGCCGGCGCAGCGTCTGGCTGTTGCGCTACCGCCGCGGCCTGGTGGGGCTGGACTTCCTGATCGCCGCCGCGGCGACGTTCGGCGCCTACCTGCTGCGGTTCGACGGCAGCTGGGATCGGCGGCTGAACCTCTTCACGGTGCTGCTGCTGCCGTTGTGCTGGATCACGGTGATCGCGCTGAACCACGGCTACGACGACCGCTTCGTCGGCGTCGGCGCCACCGAGTTCCAGCGGATCTTCCATGCATTCCTGCACGTTACGGCGCTGGTGGCGTTCGCCTCGTTCATCAGCCACGCCGACCTGTCCCGTGGCTTCGTCCTGGTCGCGCTGCCGGTCACCCTGCTGGTGAACCTGCTCGCCCGGTACGCCGCCCGCAAGTGGCTGCACCGGCAACGAGCCGCCGGCCGGGCGCTGAAATCCGTGCTGCTGGTCGGCGACGCCGAGGCCATCGTGAGTTTCACCAAGGTGCTGCGCGACGACCGCTACGTCGGAATGCGGGTGGTGGGCGCCTGTGTGCCGTCGGAAGTGGTGGCCGAGACCAGCACCGTGGAAACGCTGGTCGCATTGAATGTGCCATTGCTCGGCGATGTCGATTCCGTATTGAGCGCGGTACGCCAAAGTGGTGCGGACACAGTGGCCGTGGTGTCCTCCGGCCGGGTCGGTCCGGAGAAATTGCGGTCCATCTCCTGGCAGTTGGAGGGCAGCGAGACCGACCTGGTGGTCTCGCCCGGCCTGATCGAGGTGGCCGGTCCGCGGTTGCACATCCTGCCGGTCGCCGGCCTGCCCCTGCTGCACGTGGAAGAGCCCACGTTCTCCGGCTTCAGCCGGGTCGTCAAGGGCGCCTTCGACCGCGGTGCCGCCGCGCTGATGCTGTTCTGCCTGTCGCCGGTATTCCTGGCCATCGTGCTGGCCGTTCGCATTTCCTCGCGCGGTCCGGCGCTGTTCAAGCAAACCCGGGTGGGCCGATCGGGCACCGAATTCACGATGCTGAAATTCCGTTCGATGTATGTCGACGCCGAGGATCGGCTGCTCGAATTGGAACGGCTCAGTGACGGCAACGGCATGCTTTTCAAAATGCGTTCCGACCCCCGGGTGACCCGGGTCGGGCAATTCCTGCGCAAGTATTCGCTGGACGAGCTGCCGCAATTGATGAACGTGCTGCGCGGCCACATGTCGCTGGTCGGGCCGCGGCCACCACTGCCGCGTGAGGTTGCCCGGTACGAGACGCACGTGCACCGCCGGCTGCTCGTCAAGCCCGGATTGACCGGCCTGTGGCAGATCAGCGGACGGAGCGACCTGAGTTGGGAGGAGACCGTCCGGCTCGATCTGCGCTACGTGGAGAACTGGTCGATCGCCACCGATCTGCTGATCCTCTGGAAGACAGCGCGCGCGGTGGTGGCCGGTTCCGGCGCGTACTGAAGTAATTACTGTGCGTCAGTATTTCGATTATGAGTCGGGGCAGCCGGTGATATTTACTTATCCCGGCTTTACATAGCTCGGCCGCGTTGGCTAGAGTGGGAATTAGCAGCAAACTAACGCACCGATCGTAGCAATTCTGCTACGAGGAGTAATTACCCGCCGAGGTAAAAGGCCATACCGGTCGGCCGCACCGCAGCGGCGCCGATGTGCCCGGTCACCGCGGTACCGGCTGAACGACCATCCGGCCGACGGCTCGCACCACGCACCACCTGCTCCGCCCGCGGTCGAGGATGACCGCCCAGCCGCCGCCGGCGGCGTTCGACATCAGTACCAGGGGGGATCCATGCGAGGCAAGCGACTGCAGGCCGCACTACTGGCCGCCGTCCTACCGTTGCTCGGGCTGGCGGTGCTCGTGGCCGCGCCGCCGGCCGCCGCCCTCGAGGGGACGGTGCCCGGAACCGTTTCGCCGAGCTGGCAGACCAACGGCACCGTCAACGCGATCACGGCGGCGAACGGCATCGTCTACATCGGCGGCCAGTTCACCTCGGTGCGACCGCCGGGTGCGGCCGCGGGCAGCGGAGAGGTCGCCCGCAGCTACCTGGCCGCCTTCAACGCGAGCACCGGCGCGCTGATCACCTCGTTCAACCACAGCCTGAACGGCGCGGTCTCGGTGCTCACCGCGAGCCCGGACGGCAAGACCATCTACGCCGGTGGCGACTTCACCACCGTGGACGGCTCGACCCGCAACCGGATCGCCTCGTTCACCGCCTCCTCCGGCGCACTCACCTCCTGGAACCCGAACGCCAACGGCCGGGTCGCCGGCATCTCGCCGTTCGGTTCCACGGTCTACGTCGCCGGGTACTTCTCCAGCATCGGCGGCCTGACCGAGCACCGGGTCGCCGCGCTGTCCGCGAGCACCGGCGCCGCGCTGAGCACCTTCAACGTCACGCCGGACAACGTCGTCTACCAGAGCGCGATCTCCACCGACGGCAGCAGGCTCTACCTGGCCGGCGCGTTCCTCAGCGTCAACGGTGACACCACCTACCACGCGGTTGCGGCGCTGGACACCGCCACCGGCAACCCGCTGCCGTTCCCGGCCGGATCGGTGATCCCGCCCAAGACCGATGCCTGCACCGTGGAGGCCAAGTCCGTCAAGACCGACTCCAGCGGCGTGTACTACGGCGTCGAGGGCACCGGCGGCGGCTGCTTCGACGGCACCTTCGCGGCCAACAACGACGGCTCGCTGCGCTGGCAGAGCCTGTGCCTCGGCGCCACCCAGGCGGTGCAGCCGATCGGCGGCGTGCTCTACACCGGATCGCACAGCCACGACTGCAGCGGCGACCAGGGCAAGGACCCGGACGCCTTCGGCGAGGTCGGCTGGGGCCGGGGGTTGTCCCGGCACCTGCTCTCGCGCAGCACCAGCGGCGGCCTGCTCGGCAACTGGTACCCGAACACCAACGGCGGCCCGAACGGCCAGGGCCTCGGCCCGCGGGTGATGGCCACCGACGGCAGCCAGTTGTTCGTGGGCGGCGAGTTCACCACGGTGAACGGGCTGACCCAGCAGGGCTTCGCCCGGTTCGACCCGGCCGCCGGCGACCAGGCGGCACCGGCCCGGCCGGTGACCCCGGCGGCGGTGGCGCTGCCCGGCGGCAAGATCGCGGTGTACGTACAGGCGCCGCTGGACCTCGACGACACCGACGTCACCGTCCGGATCTACCGGGACGGCGGCAGCACCCCGATCGACACCGTGCCGGTGCACGCGCTGTTCTGGCGGGACCCGGTGGTCAGCTACCTCGACTCCGGCCTGCCGCTGGGCAGCAGCCACACCTACACCGCCGACGCCATCGAGACCAACGGCAGCAACGCCGGCCCGAGGTCGGCGACCAGCCGTTCGGTCACCGTGGTGAGCACCGCGAGCAGCTCGTACGAGGCCGCGGTGGATGCGGACAACCCGGGCATCTACTGGCGCTACGGTGAGAACGCCGGCCCGGTGCTGGCCGACTCGGGCAGCACCGCCGACGCCGGCGTCTCGCAGGGCGGGGTGAGCTACGGCGTGGCCGGCGCGGTGACCGGCAGTCCCGCGATCACCACCGACGGCTCGACCGGCTTCCTGGCCAGCTCCCAGCAGCTGCCGTCGCCCACCAGCTACTCGGTGGAGACCTGGTTCAAGACCACCAGCACCAGCGGCGGCAAGATCATCGGGTTCGGCGACCGGCAGGGTGGCTACGACTTCAACGGCAACCCGGCGGTCAGCGGCAGCTACGACAAGCAGCTCTACATGACCGCCGACGGGCACCTGAAGTTCGGGGTCTGGGTGGGCTTCGCCGACACCATCACCTCGGCCAGCAGTTACAACGACGGCCAGTGGCACCACGCGGTGGCGACCCAGGACACGCACGGCATGAACCTGTTCGTCGACGGTGCCAAGGTTGCGCACGACGGGCAGACCAACAACCAGAGCTACGCCGGGTACTGGCGGGTCGGCGGCGACAACCTGGGCGGCTGGCCGGACGCCAGCGGCCAGTTCTTCGCCGGCAGCATCGACGAGACCGCGGTGTACGACCACGCGCTGAACCTGGCCGCGGTGCAGAGCCACTACGCCGCGTCCGGCCGTACCCCGCCGCCGTCCACCGCGCCGACCGACGACTACGGCAAGGCCGTCTACCACGACAGCCCGGCCACCTACTGGCGGCTGGACGAGACCGGCGGCGCAACCACGGCGGCCGACAGCTCCGACAACAGCGCCACCGGCAACTACGTGGGCACGACCACCCAGGGGGTGGCCGGCGCGCTGGGCAGCACCGGGCACGCGGTGACCTTCGACGGCAGCTCCGGCAATGTCACCTCGAGCAGCCAGATCGGCGGCCCGGCCAGCTACGCGCTGGAACTGTGGTTCAACACCACCACGACCAACGGCGGCAAGCTGCTCGGGTTCGGCAACGCGCAGACCGGCATGAGCAGCAACTACGACAAGCACGTCTACCTGACCAATGACGGCCGGCTGGTCTTCGGCGTCTACAACGGCGGCTTCGACATGATCACCTCGTCGAGCGCCTACAACGACGGTCAGTGGCACTACGTGGTGGCCATGCAGGGCCCGTCCGGCATGGCGATGTACGTCGACGACCACCTG
>DASUAC010000647.1:0-2713 GCA_035763985.1 Jatrophihabitans sp.
CAGCTGTGGACGGCGCTGCGCACCCTCTACCCGATCTCGCTGAGTATCGAGGAGGCGGTCAAGACCGCCGGCGGCGAGGTCAACGACCTGAGCAGGGACTTCCTGGTCGAGGAGATCGTTGCCGACGCGCAGGCCGCCTACGACCAGCGCGAGGAGGAACTCGGCTCGGAGAACACCCGGGAGTTGGAGCGCCGGGTGCTGCTCTCGGTGCTGGACCGCAAGTGGCGTGAACACCTGTACGAGATGGACTACCTGCAGGAAGGCATCGGTCTGCGCGCGATGGCGCAGCGGGATCCGCTGGTGGAGTACCAGCGCGAGGGCTACGACATGTTCGCCGCGATGATGGAGGCGATCCAGGAGGAGTCCGTCGGCTTCCTGTTCAACCTGGAGGTGGAGATCGAGCCCGCGCCGGACTCCGCCGGCCTGGAAGGGGTCGCACCGAACGGCGCGGCGCCTGGCGTCCAGCCGGGCGGTGGTCTCCTGGGTGCCGGGCCGGACGGAGCGGTGCCGCACGTCACCGGGCCCGACGGCGCCGATCTCGATGCCGAGGCGGTGCTTGCCTCGATCGCGTCGGGTGAATCCGAACCGAAGCCGGCCGGTGCGCACCCGCACATCTCGGCCAAGGGATTGGACCGGAACGATCAGAAAGCGCCGTTGACCTACAGCGCTCCCGCCCTCGGTTCGGAGGCTCCGGAGGTGCACACCGAGGGAGGCCAGCGATCGGCCACCAGTCGGGCCGCGAAGTCGGCCGGCCAGCGGCGCGCCAACCCGAACCGGGGGAGCCGGGGCAACAAGCGCAAGCGCTGAGCCGCCGGGCGAGGTCCCGCTCAACCGATCTGCAGTCGCACACATCGCCAACGACCGTTCACTCCTTCCAGTCGGAACGCGATGGCTCGATAGCGTGTCTCGACCCGAACGATGGCAGCGGCCTCGACGACTCCGTCCGCCGGTTCGACCACGTGCATGGAGTGCAGGCTGGCCGGCCGGGCGGCGGTTCCGAGCCGGTTGATCCGGCCTGCATCTCGCACCAGCCCGGCTTGGACGCCGGGCGAGGTGTAATTGCTCAGCTGCCCGGCGGTTCGTCGGCCGGTCGCCGCTTCGATGACCGCGATGGCGAAGCGACGGGCGAACCTGCCCGGCTCGGGCAGCTGATCTCGTGGTTCCGGTTCGCCGGCCCGGCCGAGCGGCCGGAACCGAGGAGCGGCGGCCTCGGCGACCACGAACGGCAACTGCTGGTCGCGCGAGCCGGCCAGGCCCGACCGGCCGGACGCGGGCTCGTCGTCGAAGGGCGGCTCGCGGTTCGGCGCCGGCTGCAGCCGGAAACAGGGAATCTGCGGCAACCACTGGCTGGCCGCAGCCGGAGATGACCCGGCTGTGGGCGCCGGCGCGACAGGTACCGACGCGGCAGGCGCCGGCCTGGCAGGTACCGGCGTGGCGCGCCCTGGCCTACCCGTAGCCAGCATGACCTCGGATCCGGGCGACATGTGTTCAGGGACCTTTCTCGGGGGCGGGCGCGGTGAGCCGCTCACCCGGCCGCAGCAGATTGGCGTTCGGGCCGATGACTCGCCGGTTCGCCCGGTACCAGTAGGGCCAGCCGACGGCGATCTGCTGGTCGCTGGCCGATGGCCCGAGTTGGTCGGCGGTGATCTGCCATAGCGAATCGCCGGGCTTGACCAGCACGCTGCCGGCGGCCGGCTGGGGATCCATGGGCAGGAACGGCGTGGTCGCTCCGGGCAATGTCGGCACCGGGCAAGGCTCGAGGCAGGACGATGGCGAGCCGGCAGCCGCGACCGCGACGGTCGGACCCTGCGTTGCCAGGGGTGTCGCGGTGGCGGCGGTCGGGGCGAGGACCAGGGTGGCGCCGGTCGAGGCAACCACCAACCGGCGTACCACCGCGGGAGCGATCCGGCGGGAGATGCCGTCGAGTACGCCCCGTGGCCGGCCGGTGAGAGCGGCCGCCAGGGTTACCAGCAGTCCGAGCATCAGCCACAGCGCAGCCAGCCACAACAGCGCTCCCGCTGTTGCTCCGATGGCCGCGTCCGCGCCGACCTGGCTGATCCAGGCATGCGGGGCGGTGATGCCCTGGCTCAGCCGCCCGGGCGACGGAGCGAACCGGCACAGAGCGATGGCATCCAGCGTCCCCACCACCGCAAGACCACCACTCGAACGCAGCTGTGCATTCACGTCTGTTTCCTTTCGTTTGCTTGCGGTAGGATCTAATAACGCTGCAAGGCTAGGTCGCAACTCCTGACTGCAAGCTGTGGACAACCAAGCGGCGGAGCGCTGCGCATTGCCGCGGCGACCGACCGTCGTTGGGACTATTTGTCAGGAAGGTGTGTGATGAGATGGGATGCGTTCTTCGCCGATCTGGAGGCGCAAATGGCTGCGCTCGGGGAGGCCGAGCGTGCCGCCGAGATCGCCGACCGAACCCGGTCCGAAGTGGGTCGGCTCGGCCTGGTGGACCGGCTTCGGCCGGCCGTCGGGACGCAGCTGCGGTTGACATGCCGGGGTGGGCTGACAGTGACCGGCCGGTTGAGCCGGATGCATCCGGAGTGGCTGCTGCTCACCGAAGACGGCGGCCGCGAGGCGGTGGTGGCGGTGTCCGGCCTGATCAGCGTCGCCGGCCTGGCCAAGCTGACGGCTGCGCCGGACAGCATGCCGGCGGTGACTGCCGGATTCGGGCTGCGGCTGGCACTACGGGGCATCGCCCGGG
>DASUAC010000648.1:0-8880 GCA_035763985.1 Jatrophihabitans sp.
CCTGGCCGGCGCCGGACACCACCTGGTCGGTACCGGCCAGCAGCTGCTCGGCCTGTCCGATCAGGGCCGCGGTCACGGCGATGACCTGCTCGGTCTCGGTCAGCACGCCGCCAGCCCGTGCCACCAGCTCGTCGGCCCGCCGCTGGGTGCCCGTCAATCCGTCCAGTGCGGCATCCGCCCGGGCGGCGAGCTGTTCCAGCCGGCCGACCAGCCCGGTCACCCGAGGCACCAGCCCGAGCACCTGCTCCAGCGCGGCATAGCCCCGTTCGGTGAGCCGGAGCAGATCGCCGGGCATCGGTAGACGAACCATGGAAGAAGACCATACGGGTTCACAGGGTCGGGTATCCGATATCGGCGGTGCTGTTCTTGTCGGTCCGACGTGGCACAGTGAAAGCCGTGACGGACGACGGCCAGGATTCCCAGCGCACGGTACTGCTGGCCATCGACGGCAACTCGCTGGTGCACCGCAGCTACCACGCCCAGGCCTCGACCGGGCTGCGGTCGGCCGACGGCGAGCCGAGGTGGGCGGTCCGCGGGCTGCTCACCCAGCTGGTGGCGGCCGTCGAGCGGATCGCGCCGGTGGCCGTGCTGGTCGGCTTCGACGACCCGGACCGCAGCGTGCGCCGGGACCGCTGGCCGATCTACAAGGCGGCCCGGTCGGAGAAGCTGGAGACGCTGGTCTGCCAGCTGGCCGCGGCGGTCGACGTGCTGCGCGACCTCGGCCTCGCGGTCATCGTGCCGGACGGCCTGGAGGCCGACGACGTACTCGCCTCGGCCGCCCGGTTCGGCCGCGCCGCCGGGGTGGAGACGGTGATCATGACCTCCGACCGGGATGCCTTCGCGCTGATCGACGAGCACACCCGGGTGCTGCGGATCATCAACGGCGGGGTCGAGGCGTCCCCGCTGCTGAACCCGGACCGATTCCGCACCATGCTGGGAATCCGGCCGGACCAGTACCGGGATTTCGCTGCGCTGCGCGGCGATCCCTCCGACAACCTGCCCGGCATCCGCGGCTTCGGTCCCAAGACCGCGGCGCGGTTGCTGGCCGAGCTGGGTACGGTGCAGGCCGCGCTGGACGACCTGGCCGGCGGTGGCGCCCGGGTCACCGCTGCGGTCGGTCCGGCGTTGGCCGCCCGGCTGGCCGAACCGGACGCCCAGGCCGCCTGGCGGTTGAACTGCCAGGTGATGAGCATGCACGACGACCTGGAGCTCGGCGTGGACCTGGCCGCCGGGCCGGGCGTGCTGCCGCTGACCGCCGAGGCGGTGCAGGGTGTCTATGCCGAGCATCGGCTGACCTGGACCGCGGCCACCGCGCTGCGGGTACTGGCTCATCACGACGGCCCACCACCGGCCCCGGCGCCGGACCGGTACTGGTCGCCGGAGTACGACCAGCCACGAGTGCAGCGGTTCGGCCGGCTGGAGCGGCCCAAGCCGAAGTCGGACCAGCTCTCGCTGTTCTGAGGACGCCGCGTGCTGAGGACGCGCTCTCGGCGCAGTCGGTGACCGTCAGCATCCTCACGATCAGGTCGATGACTTTGCCCTGACAGCAACGCAAATCACCTCTGGTGCCCGTGCGAATGAAACGGTATGTTCCGCTCATTCGGTTATGCCCGAGGAGGGCCCATGAAGCACACCCGTACGGCTGTGGCCGGTGCAACCGCCGTGCTTGCCGCAAGCATGATCGGCGCCATCTCGGCCGCCCCGGCCGACGCCCAGACCCGCATCACCTCCGACCAGCAGCTGCGCACGAGCATCCAGCATGCGGTTGCCCAGGTGCAGGCGGGATCGATGACCCTGTCGACGGGCCCGGCCGGCACCCCGGTCTGACGGGCCGCTTCATGACCCGGCTGGTACCGGCGTAGGTCCGGGGTAGTCGTGGATGCCAACGAGCCGGCCACGGCGGCAGAGACGCCACGCACTTGGTGCCCGAGCGGCAAACCGACCGCGCCCGAGGCAGTGGTGCTCGGCGTGCGGTCCGGCGCCGACGGCCGGGTGACCTACCTGGCCGAACCGGTGCCGGCCGGGAAGGTCATCGGTGAGATTCCGGACGGTGTCGAACCGGCCCGGGTGCTGCGGTTCGCCTCGCACTGCAAGTCGGGTTGCCCGAACCGCCGAGGTGCCGACTGCCATCTGGTCGAACGGATAGTCACGGCTGCCGTCCCGGTGGCCAGTCCGGTCGTACCGCGGTGTCACCTCCGGCCGCAGTGCCAGTGGTGGCAGCAGAAGGGAATCTCGGCATGCCAGCAGTGCCCTTCGATATCCACGCTGTTCCCCGCCGCGGACGAGCGGATGACCCTGGTCGCCGATCCCAGCACCACGCTGGAACAGCTGCAGGCCTGGATCGCCGAGGCCGACGGCGCCGAGGCCGGTTCAGCACAGTCCGGCTGAGCACAGTCCAACTGAGCACAGCCCGGCTGAGCACCGACGGCTGAGCACAGCCGGGCTGAGCGGCAGCGAGCTACCGGCGGCGGCGCAGGATGACGTACAGCACGATCGCCAGCACCGCCGCGACCGCCACCGGGGCGAGCCGTTTGAGCACCGCCGGACCGGCCGAGCTGAGCAGGTTGATCGGCTCGACCTCCGGCGCCGCGTGCCGGCTGGGTTGACCCGGGCTGACGGCGGTGGCCGAGCTGGGGCCGGTGCCGCCGGACAGCGCGGCCGGTTCGGCGATCGCCGCCGTGCCGGCGCCGGCCACCGCGGGCTGCTCGGCCGATGACCGTTCGCCCGGCGGCGGCGCCGCGGTCGAGCCGTCAGTGGACACGGACGGGGCGTCGCCGGTCGACACCGCCTCCTCGAGGGTGGACGGCGGCTCGCCGGTCGCCGGGGTGGCCGACGCCGCCTGTTCCACGGTCTCCGCGGCCGCAGACTCCGACGTCCCCGCCGTAGCAGCCGCCGATTCTGCCGCTGGCGGCGGCACAGACTCCGCCGGCCCCACCGTCGGAGCAACCTCGGGCTCCTCGGTGGCGCCGGGCCCGGCGAGCTTGCCGGCCAGGCAGTCGGCGAACTGGCCGATCAGCTTGTTGCCGACGTCGGCCAACACGCCCCGGCCGAACTGGGCCGGCTTACCGGTGATGGTCAGGTCGGTGTGCACCGCCACCCGGGTGGCCTGCTCACCGTCCGGCTCCAGCGACGCGGTGACCTTGGCGCTGGCCGTGCCGTTGCCGCGGGAGTCCCTGCCCTGGGCGTCGATCATCACCCGGTGGGCCGCCTCGTCCTTCTCCACGAAGCTGGCTTTGCCCTTGTAGGTAAGCCCGATCGGTCCGAGCCGCACCTTCACCGTGCCGGTGAAATGGTCGCCCTCCACCGAGTCCAGGCTGGCGCCGGGCAGGCACGGCGCGACCCGTTCGATGTCGAGCAGTACCTGCCAGGCCTGGTCCACTCCGGCCGGGACGGTGAAGGTGTGGTCGAGGTGCACGCGCGGTACTCCTGTCCGCTCGATCCGGGCCCGGTTCAGATCCCGGCGGCGGCCAGCACCGCCCGCCGGGACAGGACGGCCGCCAGATGTTCACGATAATCGGCCCGGGCCGACAGGTCGCTCGGCGGCGTGGTGGCCTCGGCCGCCCGGGCACAGGCCTCGGTCACCGCGGCCACGCTGACCTCCGCACCGGCCAGCGCCTGCTCGACCGCACGGGCCCGCAGCGGAGTGCTGCCCATGTTGGTCAGCCCGATCCGGGCCTCGTCGATCCTGCCGTCGGATCGGCGCACCACCGCGGCCACCCCGACGATCGACCAGGCCTGCGCGACCCGGTTGAACTTCTCGTAATGGCAGAACCAGCCCGCACCCAGCTTGGGAATCCGGATCGAGGTCAGGATCTCGGCCGGTCCCAGCGCGGTGGTCAGGTAGTCGAGGAAGAACTCCCGGGCCGGCACGGACCGTTGTCCGGACTCACCGAGCACCCGCAGCTCGGCATCCAGCGCCAGCGCCACCGCAGGCAGGTCACCGGCCGGGTCGGCATGTGCCAGCGAACCGCCGAAGGTGCCCAGGTGCCGCACCTGCCGATCGGCCACCGTCCGGGTGGCCTGCGCCAGCAGCGGTGCGTGCTCGGCGACCAGCGGATCGTGCAGCACTGCGTCGTGCGTGGTCATCGCGCCGATCACGATGGCGTCGCCGTCGTCGCTGACCCCGGTCAGCTCGTCGATCCGGCCGAGGTCGACCAGCGTTGACGGATAGGCCAATCGCAGCCGCAGGATGGGCAGCAGGGACTGGCCGCCGGCCAGCACCTTGGCGTCCTCGCCGGCCTGCGCCAGCGCCTGCACCGCCTCGGCCGCGGTGGCCGGCCGGACGTAGTCGAAGGATGCCGGGATCACAGCTGATCACCGTCCGATCCGTCAGCTGTGGAGGTACTCGCGCCGCCGTAGGCGACCGTGCCCTCCGCCGCCCGGTCGGACTTCTCCGCGCCCTGGGCAATCGCCCGCCAGATCCGTTCCGGGGTGCACGGCATCTGCACGTCGTCGACCCCGAACGGCCGCAGCGCGTCGACCACCGCGTTCACCACGGCCGGGGTGGACGCGATGGTGCCCGCCTCGCCGACCCCCTTCACCCCAAGCGGATTCGTGGTCGACGGCGACGTGGTGCGGTCGGTCACGAACGACGGCAGGTCGGATGCGGACGGCACCAGGTAGTCGACGAAGGTGCCGGTGGTCAGGTTGCCGTCGGAGTCGTACACCGCCTCCTCGTACAGCGCCTGCGCAATGCCCTGCGCGAGGCCGCCGTGCACCTGGCCCTCCACGATCAGCGGGTTGATCACCTGGCCGATGTCGTCCACGCAGATGTACTTGCGAATCTTGGCGAAACCGGTCTCGGTGTCCACCTCGATCGCGCACAGGTGGGTGCCGTGCGGGAAGGAGAAGTTCTCCGGGTCGAAGGTGGCATCGGCGTCCAGACTGGGCTCGATGCCGTCCGGCAGGTCGTGCGCGGTGAACGCCGCGAACGCCACCTCCTGGATGGTCTTGCCCCCACCCGGCACCCCCCGGACGGTGAACTTGCCGCCGGCGAAGTCCAGGTCGTCCTCGCTGGCCTCCAGCAGGTGCGCGGCGATCCGGCGGGCCTTGGCCACCACCTTCTCGGCGGCCTTCACCACCGCGATGCCGCCGACCGTCAGCGACCGGGAGCCGTAGGTGTCCAGTCCCTTCGGCGAGGACTGGGTGTCGCCGTGGATCACCTCCACGTCCTCGAACGGCACCCCGAGCTGGTCGGCCACGATCTGGCTCCACGCCGTCTCGTGTCCCTGGCCGTGCGCCGACGCGCCGGTGACCACCTCGACCTTGCCGGTGGCCAGCACCCGGATGCCGGCGTTCTCCCAGCCGCCGGCGGCGTAATCCAGCGAGCCGAGCACCCGGGACGGGGCCAGCCCGCACATCTCGGTGAAGGTGGAGATGCCCAGGCCCAGCTGCACCGGATCGTGCCGCTCCCGGCGCTCGGCCTGCTCACGCTTCAGCTCGTCCCAGCCGATCAGTTCCAGCGCCCGCTCGGTGGCTGCCTCGTAGTTGCCGCTGTCGTAGGTCAGCCCGGCCACCGTGGTGAACGGGAACTCCTCGTGCCGGATCCAGTTCTTGCGGCGCAGTTCCAGCGGGTCCGTGCCGAGCTCATGGGCCAGCTCGTCCATGATCCGCTCGACCGCGAAGGTGGCCTCCGGCCGGCCGGCGCCCCGGTAGGCATCGGTGGGCGTCTTGTTGGTGAACACGCCCTCACACACGAACCGGTACGCGGGGAACTTGTAGATCGCGTTGAACATGAACGCACCGAGGATCGGTACGCCGGGGGAGACCAGCCGCAGGTAGGCGCCCATGTCGGCCAGCAGGTGCACGTCCAGCCCGGTCACCGTGCCGTCCCGGCGGGCGGTGACGGTGATGTCCTGGATCTGATCGCGGCCGTGGTGGGCCGACAGCAGCGACTCCGACCGGGTCTCGGTGTACTTGGCCGGCTTGCCGAGCCGGCGGGCGACCAGCGCGGTGATCACCTCCTCCGGGGTGACCTGCAGCTTGCCGCCGAAACCACCGCCGACGTCCGGCGCCACCACCCGCACCTTGTGCTCGGGTACGTCCAGGGTGAGCGCCAGCATGGTCCGCAGGATGTGCGGGATCTGGGTCGCCGACCACATGGTGAAACCGTCGCCGGTCGGCTGCACCACGGTGGACCGCGGCTCCATGAACGACGGGATCAGCCGCTGCTGGATGAACCGCCGCCGGACGGTCACCTCGGCGCTGGCCAGTGCGTCGGAGATCGGCTCGCCGGTGCCGGCCGCGCCGGATTCGAAGGTCCAGACGAAGGACCGGTTCGACTCCGTGTGCGGGTGCACCTTGTCGGAGCCCTCGGCCAGCGCGGTCGGCATGTCCAGCACCACCGGCAGCGGCTCGTACTCGACCTCGATGGCCTCCAGCGCGTCCTGGGCACTGGCCTTGTCCCGGGCCGCGACCACCGCCACCGCCTCGCCGACGTGGTTCACCTGCTCCACTGCCAGGCTGGGGTGACCGGGGTTGACCATGTCCGGGGTGACCGGCCAGGCGCACGGGATGGTGCCCTGGCTGTCGGCGAAGTCGCGGCCGGAGAAGGCGGCCACCACCCCCGGCCGGTGCCGGGCCGGCGCGACGTCGATCGAACGGATCCTCGCGTGCGCCATCGGGCTGCGCAGGATGGCCAGGTGCAGCATGCCGGGCAGCGTCAGGTTGTCGGTCCAGGTGGTGGCGCCGGTCAGCAGGTGCCGGTCCTCCTTGCGCCGGCGCGCCCGGCCGATCTCGGCGCGGTCCTCGGCACGGTCCTCGACGGCGGTCATGCCGAGGCCTCCTGGCCACTCATCGCCTGACCGGCGGCCTGCACGGCGGCCACGATGTTCTGGTAGCCGGTGCACCGGCAGAGGTTGCCCTCGATGCCCTCGCGCACCTCGTCCTCACTGGGATTCCCGTTCTCCCGCAGCAGATCCCAGGTCGCCATGATCATGCCCGGGGTGCAGAAGCCGCACTGCAGCGCGTGCTTGTCATGGAAGGCCTGCTGGATCGGATGCAGGCTGCCGTCCGGGCCGGCCAGCCCCTCGACGGTGAGCACGTCGCCGCCGTCGGCCTGCACCGCGAGCACCGAGCAGCTCTTCACGCTCCGCCCGTTCAACGCGACCGTGCAGGCACCGCAGTTGCTGGTGTCGCAGCCGATGACCGTGCCGACCTTGCCGAGCCGCTCGCGCAGGTACTGCACCAGCAGCAACCGCGGCTCCACCTCGTCGATGTACTGAACCCCGTCCACGGTGATGCTTACCCGGGTCATCTCCACCTCCACGCGCAGTAGCCGGCTCACTGGGGCGGTTTCAGCCAAGTCCCATTTACGGCCCGGCGCAACTGTCAGGTGGTCCCTAACCGGCGGACGCGCTGTGGATCGGCCCCTCGGCGGTACGCAGCGGCGCGCCGGTGCCGCCCCAGCGAGCCCCGATGATCTCCGCCGCGATCGACACCGCGGTCTCCTCCGGGGTGCGGGCGCCGATGTCCAGCCCGATCGGCGCGCGCAGCCGGGCCAGCTCGGCCTCGGTCACCCCCAGCTCGCGCAGCCGGGCCAGCCGGTCGGCATGCGTGCGCCGGGAGCCCATCGCGCCCAGGTAGGCCAGCGGCAGCTTCAAGGCAACCTCGAGCAGCGGCACGTCGAACTTCGGATCGTGGGTCAGTACGCACACCACGGTCCGTTCGTCCAGCTCGCCGGCCTCGGCCGCCCGGGCCAGATAGCGGTGCGGCCACTCCACCACCACCTCGTCGGCGTCGGGGAACCGCTTGCCGGTGGCGAACACCGGGCGGGCGTCGCACACCGTCACCCGGTAGCCGAGGAAGCCGCCGATCCGGGCCACCGCGGCGGCGAAGTCGATCGCGCCGAACACGATCATCCGGGGGCGCGGGGCGAAGCTGGCCACGAACACCCCGATGTCGTCGACCCGGCGCTCGCCCTCCCGGCCGTACCGGATCACCCCGGTCCGGCCCTGGGCGAGCATGCCCCGCGCGTCGTCGCGGACCGCGTCGTCCAGCCGCGGCGAGCCCAAGCCGCCGGTGTCGCTGTCGCCGGTATCGCCGCCGGTGTCGCTGTCGCCGGTGGTGCCGCCGGTAGCCGCCGGCCGGACGATCAGCCGCCGGCCGCGCTGGCCGGCCGGCGCGTCCCCGCTGGTGGCCACCGCCACCGGCCGGCCGGCCCGGATGTCGGCCACCACCTCGGCCAGCTCGGGGAAGCTCTTCCGGGAGACCGGCTCGACGAAGATGTCGATGATGCCGCCGCAGGTCAGCCCGACCGCGAACGCGTCGTCGTCGCTGACGCCGTACCGCTGCAGCACCGGCTGCCGGCTGTCCAGCACCGCCTGGCCCAGCTCGTACACCGCGCCCTCGACGCAGCCGCCGCTGACGCTGCCCACCACGGTGCCGTCCGGCCCGACCAGCATCGCCGCGCCGGGCTGCCGGGGCGCCGAGCTCCAGGTCGCCACCACCGTGCCCAGCGCCACCTCGGCGCCGGCCTGCCACCAGTCGGCCAGCGGTTCCAGCACGTCACGCATGCGCGATCACCCGGGCCAGCTGTTCCAGGGCGGCGAAGCTGTGCCCGGCCACCAGGTTGTCGAGGTGCGGCAATGCGGCCAGCATGCCGCCGGTGGCCGGGGCGAAGCCGTCCCGGCCCTTGTGCGGGTTGACCCAGACCACCCGGTGGGCCAGCCGGGCCAGCCGGGCCAGCTGCTGGCCGAGTTCGCTGGGATCGCCCCGCTCCCAGCCGTCCGAGCAGAGCACCACCACCGCCCCCCGGGCCAGCCCGCGCTGGCCCCACAGATCCAGGAACGCCTTGAGCATGTCGCCCAGCCGGGTACCGCCGCGCCAGTCGGGCACCGCCCGGCCGGCGGCGGCCAGCGCCGCGTCCGGATCGCGCAGCCG
>DASUAC010000649.1:0-4062 GCA_035763985.1 Jatrophihabitans sp.
AGCGGCGCCGGATCCCGCGGCACGGGTGGGATCCGGGCGTCCTGCAGCGCGGCCAGCGGAGTGATCCAGGCCGACACCGAGGTGGCGAAGGACTTGCCGAGGAACGGCCCGAGCGGCACGTACTTCGCGGCCGGCCCGCCAGGACTGCAGCAGCTGCTGGTCGTCGCAGGCCTGCAGCAGCGCGCGGGCGCAGGTCAGCTGGCGGTCCGAACCCGGCTCGGCCGCCTGCAGCAGCCGGCCGGCCAGCGCCTGGATCCGCGCCCGGCGGTCCGGCCGGCGGTCGGGCCGGGCGAACACCCCGGCGAGCTGCCTGGTGGCGAAACCGAACAGCTCGGCCAGCACCAGGTCCACCGGCTCGGCCGCCAGTGCCGGCAGCAGGATGCCCAGCGCGGCCTCGGCGGCCAGGTCGCCGTCGCGCACCGCGTCCCGGATCGCGTTGTAGACCACCACCCGGGTGGCGCTCTCCGGCAGCCGGGGCAGCAGTTCGGCCACCGCCGTCCACTGCCCGCCGAACCGGACCTTGGCCCAGGTCTCGTCCTGTCCGTCGGCCACGATCAGGCTCAGCCGCTCACTCGTCGGCAGCGCCAGCTCGTCGGCCAGCAACCGCACCGGCTCGTCCAGCACCCGGCTGCCCTCGGCGTCATAGCCGGCGACCCGCAGCTTGTGCGGCCGCTGGGCGGCGTCCGGTGCGGACCGGCGCACCGTCAGGCCGCCCTCGGCCGGCTCGGCGCTCAGCGTGTCCAGGCCGGAGGTGAGCAGCCACTGCGTGGCCCAGTCGTCCAGCTCGGTGGCGCCGGCCGCGGTCCAGGCGGCGATCAGGTCGGCCAGCGTGGCATTGCGGTAGCTGTGCCGGGCGAAGTGCTCGCGCAACCCGGCCAGGAAGATCTCATCGCCCAGGTGGGCGGCGAGCTGGCGCAGCGAGGCGGCGCCCTTGGCGTAGGAGATGCCGTCGAAGTCGGCCAGCGCCTCGGCGGCGTCCTGCGAGCCGTTGCCGGCCACCGGGTGGCTGGAGGGGCCCTGGTCGGCGACGCTGCCCCAGTCCTTGCGGGTGATGCCGAACTGGGTCCAGGCCAGCTCGCCGGGATAGCCGGGCATCCCGGCGCACACCCGGTAGCCGAGGTACTCGGCGAACGACTCGTTCAGCCACAGGTCGTCCCACCAGCGCATGGTGACCAGGTCGCCGAACCACTGGTGCGCCATCTCGTGCGCGATCGTGGTGGCCCGGTTGGTCCGCTCGCCTGCGGTGGCGGCGGCCCGGAAGACGTACTGGTCGCGCAGCGTGACGCAGCCGGGGTTCTCCATCGCGCCGGCGTTGAAGTCCGGCACGAACACCTGGTGGTACTCGCCCCACGGGTAGCGGATGCCGAACAGTTCGTGGAAGGCGTCGAAGGACGCCCGGGTGACCATCAGCAGGTCCTCGGCCTCGTCGGCCAGGTGCCGGGCCAGCGAGGCCCGGGTGTGCAGGCCGAGCGGAATGCCGTCGTGCTCGGCCAGGATCGAGGCGTACGGCCCGGCGACCAGGGTGACGAAGTAGCTGGCCATCGGCTTGCTGGTGGCCAGCCGCCAGTGGCCGTCGCCGACCCGCTCCGCCGGCGAGTTGCCGAGCACGATCCAGTCCTGCGGGCAGCGCACCTCGATGTCGTATTCGGCCTTCAGATCCGGCTGGTCGAAGCAGGCGAACCAGCGCGGTGCGGCGTCCAGGAAGGACATCGCGTACAGATAGGTACGTCCGTCGGCCGGGTCGACGTGCCGGTGCAAGCCCTCGCCGTCGTCGGAGTAGCGCAGCCGGGCGACGATCCGCAGCTCGTTCTCGGCTGCCAGCTCCGGCAGCGGCAGCCGGCCGTCGGCCAGGGTGGCCGGATCCAGCGGGCGGCCGTTCAGCTCGGCGAGTTCGATGGCAGCCGGCCGGATGTCGACGAAGGTGCCCGCGCCGGGCCGGGCCGCGGCGAACCGGATGGTGCAGTCGGAACGGAACTCCGCGTCGTCCAGTGGCAATTCCAGCGCCAGTCGGTAGTGCCGCACGGTGAGCAGCTCGGCGCGTTCGGCCGCTTCGGATCGGGCCAGACTGGGCATGCGTACGAACCTACCTGGCGCGACGGCCCGGGGCGGGCGGGTCCTGCCGGGCGGTGCCGCCGGGGCGCGTTCACACGGCCGAAACGTTGCCGGGGCGTTTGCCGTAACACCAGGGCCGCATCCTTGCTGCCAGCGGGCCGGCGTCGTCCCGTGTGCACCGTGCCAGCCCGCCCGCGCATCCGAGGGGGAAACCCTTGTCCGGCGTCCTCGCTGATCCGACCTACGTCCCGTTCGATATCAAGAGCCTCGATCCCGGAGACACCGCCTGGGTGCTGGCCTCCGCCTCGCTGGTGTTGCTGATGACCCCGGCGCTGGCCTTCTTCTACGGCGGCATGGTGCGCGTCAGGCACGCGCTGGCCATGCTGATGCAGAACTTCATGGCCATCGCGGTGGTCAGCGTCACCTGGGTGCTGATCGGGTTCAGCTGGGCCTTCGGCGGCAAGGGCAACTATCTCGGCGACCTGCACTACTTCGGCCTGCAGCACGCGAACGACGTGGTGCCCACGCTCGGCTCGGCGCAGACCATGCCGACCCTGGTGTTCGTCGCCTTCCAGCTCACCTTCGCGGTCATCACCCCGGCGTTGATCACCGGTTCCACCGCCGACCGCTGGAAGTTCGGCGCGTTCACCGCGTTCGTCGCGGTCTGGTCGATCGTCATCTACGCCCCGGTCGCGCACTGGGTGTTCAACGGCTACGGCTGGCTGAACCAGTCGCTGCACTCGTCCGGCAAGTTCTTCGCCGAGGACTTCGCCGGCGGCACCGTGGTGCACATCAACGCCGGCGCGGCCGGGCTGGCGATGGCGCTGGTGCTCGGCCGGCGCCGGGGCTGGCCACGGGAGAACATGCGCGGGCACAACATCCCGCTGGTGATGCTGGGCGCCGGCCTGCTCTGGTTCGGCTGGTTCGGCTTCAATGCCGGCTCCGCGCTGACCGCGAGCAACCTGGCCGCGGTGGCCTGGATCAACACCAACACCGCGACCGCCACCGCGCTGATCGGCTGGATCGCGGTGGAGAAGCTGCGCTACGGCAAGTCCACCGCCCTGGGCGCCGCGTCCGGTGCGGTGTCCGGGCTGGTGGCGATCACCCCGGCGGCCGGATTCGTCTCGCCGATCGGGTCGATCTTCATCGGCCTGATCGCCGGAGCGGTGTGCGCCTGCGCCATCTCGCTGAAGCACCGGTTCGGCTACGACGACTCGCTCGACGTGGTCGGCGTGCACTTCGTGGGCGGCTGGACCGGCACCCTGCTGATCGGCTTCTTCTCCACCGACGGGATCAACTCCCTTGCCAACAAAGGCATCCTGTACGGCGGTGGCGGCAGGTACGGCGGGGTGAACCTGCTCTGGCACCAGGCCGCGGCGGCCGCGGTGGTGACCGTGTTCTCCTTCGGCGGTACCTTCGTGATCGCCAAGCTGATCGGCTTGGTGATGCGCAACCGGGTCACCGAGGAAGAGGAGCTGACCGGCCTGGATCTGGCGATCCACGGCGAATCGGCCTACGACTTCGGTCCGCTGGCCGGCTACGCCGGTCACTACGCACCGACCGCCGGGATTTCGAGCGCTGGGATTTCGAGCGCCGGGATTTCGAGCAGCGTGCAACGGGAGAGGGTGCAGGCATGAAGCTGGTCACCGCCGTCATCAAGCCGTTCAAGCTGGACGACGTCAAGATTGCCTTGGAAAACCTGGGTATTCAGGGGCTGACCGTGTCCGAGGTGTCCGGCTTCGGCCGGCAGCGCGGGCACACCGAGGTCTACCGGGGTGCGGAGTACACCGTCGATCTGGTGCCCAAGGTGCGGGTCGAGGTGCTGGTCGAGCCGCACGACGCCTCGAAGGTGGTGGACGCGGTGGTCGAGGCGGCCCGCACCGGCAAGATCGGCGACGGCAAGGTCTGGGTGACCGACCTGGACACCGTGGTGCGGGTACGGACCGGCGAACGGGATGAAGACGCCGTCTAAGCCGGACGGAGCGAGCGTGCAGCCGAGCGTGAAGACCG
>DASUAC010000650.1:0-2776 GCA_035763985.1 Jatrophihabitans sp.
CCACGCTGCCCGGCACCGCGGTGACCAGCGCCTCCAGGCTCTCGTTGACCAGGTCGATCAGCGGCAGCGGGGTGTCGAGGTTGGCGGCGGTGACGTGCAGATCGGCCAGCGGACCGCGCCGGCCGGCCAGCAGCTGGCCGAGGCTGGCCGCGTCGCCGGGCTGTAGCGGGTCGGTGCAGGTCGAGCCGGGCGAGACCGCGAGCAACTGCCGCAGGTATTCGAACTCGCCGAGCGGAGACAGCTCGCGCGGCGGCACGCAGTCGGTCAGCGAACCGTGCGGGTTCACCGGGTTGAACTGTTCGGCCGGTGGGTTGCCCGAACCGCCGGTGCCACCGGCCTTTTCGTAGATGCCCGGTTGCGCGGTGGCCGAGACCGCCCACGGGTAGGCGACGGTGCCGGACAGCGCGTACTGGAAATCGGCCGGGCTGAGTGCGGCGATCTGCGCGGCCGAGGTGAAGCCACGCGAATAGAGCGCCTCGATCAGGGAGAACTGCAGCTCCCCGGCGCCGATGTCGGTGACCGTCCAGAGTTCGCCGATCGCGGTCACCGTCTGGCTGAGCCACGCCTGGGCGGCGGGGTCGTCCGGGAACACGTCGGCGACCGCGGCGGTGACCGCGTCCGGATCCGGCGCGGTGCCGAAGCTGAAAGCGGTGCCGCCGGAGTGCGTCGGGTAGCTGGCCACGAACGCGGCGAACGGGTCCGCCGCCGAGCGCGGCAGTGCCGGCGGCAACCCGATGGCGGCGCCCGAGCTGCCCGATACCTCCACGGTGACGGCGAAGAAGGTACGCAGCTGGCGGATGAACGCCTCCACCCGTTCCGGCGGGGTGCCGGGCAGCGTCCACGGCGGCAGCAGGTCGATCCGCGGCGGCGGGCCGGCCGGTGGCGGCTGGGCGGCCAGGAACAGATCCCGCCACTGCTGGTCGGTCAGCGCGACCAGTTCGGCGACGGTGCCGACGTGGTACGGCGCGCCATTGATCGCGTCGATCAGCGGGGTGAAGTTGCGGGTGATCGCCTGCAGCAGCAGTTCGAGATAGGCCGCCGGCTGGGCGGCCACCTCCGCCTGCCAGAAGCCGGCCACGATCGAGTCGGTCGAGCCGATATAGGCCAGCCAGTCGCCGACCAGGGTTTCGATCGGCGCCACCAGCGGAATCTGGACCAGGCTGGTCTCGGCCTGGCCGAGCGCGTGCAGTCGCCGGGCGGCCTGTTCCGGCCGGATCGCACCGGCCGCGGTCAGCGGCGCGACCGGCACGCTGATCACCCCGCCGTCGACGGCCACCGCGATGTCGCTGAGCAGCTTGGTCTCGACGGTCAGCCGGGCGGTGTCGAAGCGCTGCTGCGCGCCGACCTGGCTGGGCATGGTGGCGGCGAGGGCGTAGAAGTAGGCGGCCGGCACGATGAAGGACGGGCTCAGCCCGCCCGCCTCGACCAGTTCCACCCCGACCGAGGCCTGGGTGGTCGGCGTCGACGCCCCGGTGATCAGCGGCACCTCGAGCCGGGCCTGGCCGGCCTGGCTGCTCAGCACCTCCTCGGCCACCGCGGCGGAGGCGGAGTAGACGTAGCCGGCCAGCTGCAGCGCGTTCGACTCCAGGGTGCCGTAGTAGCCGTCCAGTTCGGCCTCGAACCGGGGACGGTCCTTGGTGATGTCGTCATCGCTGACCGACTGGTCGACCTTCGGGTCGGTGTAGAGCGCGCCGAACGGATCCAGCCCGAGCGACGGATCCGGTGCCGGCTCGGGATTCACCGCGCGGTTGAAGACGATCTGGTTGGCGATGTAGCGGGCCTGCGCGGCGGTCAGCGGCGAGGCGGCGATCAGGTTGGCGTGCGGCGCGCCCGGGTCGCTGGCCAGCACCAGATCGATCGCATGCACCAGCTGGTCGAAGGCCGGCGGCTGGCCGTCGGCGGGCAGATCCACCCACGCGGTGCTGGGATCCAGCGCCGCGCCGGTGCTCGGCAACTTCACGTAGCTGGTGGCCGGCAGGGCGAAGTAGCTCTTCTGGTCGTCCGGCAACGGGCTGGCCAGCGTGCTCACCTCGACGTTGAAGTCGAGCCGCTGGTCGATGATCGCCTGGCCGCTGGAATTGGTGATCTCCAGCCGCAGGTCGTAGGAGGACGGCGTCGGGTACTCGGTGTGGCCGGCCGGCCGGGTCACCTCGATCACCGCGGTCGCCACCGACTCCAGATGCCGGGTGGTGCCGGTGATGATGTCGGTGATGTCCAGGTAGTGCTGCAGGATCTGGGTGTCCGCGATGGTGACGGAGTCGTCCAGCGTGCTCGGCAGGTGCGGATCGGCCAGCCCGGTCGCGGTGCCGAGCAGCACGCCGTCGACGCTGTCGGCGAAGGTCAGATCGTAGGCCTTGATGGTCAACCCGTTCAGCAGATCGCGAAAACCGTTCGTCCCGGACGGGGCCATCGGCTTCGACGGGTGCAGACGCAGGACGAGCAGATCGGGCACGGACACCTCCGGACAGGGGTGGGCTCGGCACGTATGTGCCAGCCCGAATGACAAAACGGAGTTACTTCGCAGGGAATTGATACGTGGCGCTGCTTCCCAAACCACCAGGCCTTGCCCGGGTGGCGGCAGCAGGCCTCTTCCGGGTGGCAGCGCGGGTGGCAACGGGGCTTGGCTCTGGACGGCAGCGGGGCTGTATCGACGGCCGTACCGGACCCGGCCTCGAGGCCCGTCCGTGGCACCGAGCAGGGCTCAGCTCAGTCCGCCAGCCACCACCGCATGGCTTGCTCGACCGATTCCGGCGGCACCACGTGCGGGCCGGCGAAC
>DASUAC010000651.1:0-5593 GCA_035763985.1 Jatrophihabitans sp.
TGCTGGACACGGTCGGCGCCGGGGATGCCTTCATGGCCGGGCTGATCGACGCGCTCGCCCGGTCCGGGCTGGTGGCCGGGGACCGCAGACCGTCCGGCGAGCAGCTGCGGCCGGCGATCGAACGGGCCGCCCTGGTGGCCGCGCTGACGGTCGCCCGGGCCGGCGCCGACCCGCCGACCGCCGCGGAGGTGGAGCGAGCCGAAGGCGACAGCGAACGGTAGGCACCCGTCGCGACCTTCATAACCGCCGGGCGCCACGGCGGCAGAGAGTTATGAAGATCAGCTAAGGCCTCGGGGTTAGGTGCTACTTCCGGTAGGCGGGCTACTTCGGGCAGGCGTACACGCTGGCTTCGGGCACCGTGGAGCCGCGCACGACGAGTTCGGTCTCCAGCACCAGGTCGGATGGCTCGGCGCCGCCGGCCAGCGAGTCCAGCAGTTCCTGCGCCAGCACCGCGCCCTGCTCGCCGACCGGCTGCCGGACGGTGCTCAGGTCCATCAGCTCGGCGGTGGCGTGGTCGTCGAAGCCGATCACCGCGATGTCGTCCGGCACCCGCAGCCCGCGCCGGCGGATCGCCATGATCGCGCCGTAGGCCATCTCGTCCGACTCGGCGAACACCGCGGTGGGCGGCTCCGGCTGGTCCAGCAGCAGCTTCATCGCGGCCTCGCCGCCCTGCACGGTGAAGTAGCCGAGCGCGCTCAAGCAGGGATCCGGCTCCACGCCGGCCTCGATCAGCGCCTGCCGGTAGCCGGTGCCGCGGTGATGCGGCGGGGTGAACCGCATCGGGTCGTCGGTGTCGCCGCCGATCAGCCCGATCCGCCGGTGGCCCAGCGACAGCAGGTGGTTCACCGCGGTGGTGGCCGCGGCCACGTCGTCGATCCGGACCGAGAACATGCCGGGATGCTTCACCCCGAGCACGCCGACCGGCAGCTCCAGGGTGTGCAGCGCGGCCACCTCGTCCTCGGTCAGCGCCAGGCTGACCACCAGCACCGCGTCCACCCGCTTGCGTACCGGCAGCACCGAGAAGAAGCGGGACCGGCCGTCGCTGTCGCCCAGGTTGTGCAGCAGCAGGTCGTAGCCGGCGGCGCTGAGCACCGATTCCACCGAGCCGAGCACCTCGGCGAAGAACCAGCGGTTGACGAACGGCACCACCACGCCCAGGGTGGAGGACCGGCCGCTGGCCAGCCGGGCGGCGAACGGCGAGGCCACGTAGTCCAGCTCCTGAGCCGCGGCGAGCACCCGGTCCCGCGTCGCGGTGGCCACGTCCGGCAGCCCGCGCAACGAGCGGGATACGGTGGCGATCGAGACGCCTGCCAGCTTGGCCACGTCCTCGATACTGGCTGCCATTCGTAGACCTCCTGAAAATCTTTACAGCACCGTATTCCAAGGTCCCCCGCTGTGCCAGACCACACGCGGGTGCGTCCCCTCCACTCAGCATCGGCTGGCAGACTCTGAAGCTGTGGCCACCCTGCTCACCAATGGACGCATCTACACCGCCTGGACCCCGCAGGCCACCGCGATGGTGGTCGAGAACGCGACGGTGGCCTGGATCGGCGACGCCGACTCGGCGGCTGGCCAGTCGGTGGACCGGGTGGTCGACCTCGGTGGCGCGCTGGTGCTGCCGGGCTTCGTCGACGCGCATCTGCACACCACCGACACCGGGCTGGCGCTGACCGGGCTGGACCTGGCGGGTGCGGCCAGCCTGGCCGAGGCGCTGGGCCTGGTCGAGCAGCACGCCCGGCGCAACGGCGGCCGGCCGATGATCGGCTCCGGCTGGGACGAGACCACCTGGCCGGAGCGGCGGGCGCCGACCGCGACCGAACTGGACCGCGCCAGCTATGGCGGGGTGGTGTACCTGTCCCGCACCGACGCCCATTCGGCGGTGGTGTCCTCGGCCCTGATGGCGGCGGTGGACGGCCTGGCCGGCCTGGCCGGGTACCGGCCGAGCGGGCACCTGATCACCGACGCCCACCACGCCGCCCGGCAGTTCGCACTGTCCTCGATCACCGCCGGGCAGCGCTCGGAGCTGCAACTGGCCGCGCTCCGGCATGCCGCCGGCCTCGGCGTGGTCGCGGTGCACGAGATGGCCGGGCCGGAGATCTCCGGCGAGCAGGATCTGATCGCGCTGCTGGCGCTGGCCGCCCCGGAGCTGCCGGCCGTGTTCGGCTACTGGGGCGAGCTGCGCGCCGCGGCGAAGGCGGCCGAGCTGGGCGCGCTGGGTGCTGCCGGCGACCTGTTCCTGGACGGTTCGATCGGCTCACACACCGCCTGCATGAACGCCCGGTACGCCGACGCGGACACCACCGGCTACCTGCGGTTCGAGACCGGTGAGGTGGCCGAGCACATCGCCGAGTGCACGGCGCTCGGCATCCAGGCGGGATTCCACGCGATCGGCGACGCGGCCACCGACCAGGTGGTCGCCGCGATGCGGCTGGCGGCCGAGCGGGATCCGCGGGTGACCTCGGCCGGGCACCGGGTGGAGCATGCCGAGCTGCTCAGCGATCCGGCCGCGTTCGGACAGGTCGGGCTGACCGCCTCGGTGCAACCGGCCTTCGACGCCACCTGGGGCGGTGCGGACGGGATGTACGCCCAGCGCCTGGGCGTCGACCGGGCAGCCCGGCTGAACCCGCTGGCGGCGCTGGCCGCGGCCGGCGTACCGCTGGCCCTGGGTTCGGACTCGCCGGTCACCCCAGTCGGGCCGTGGGCGGCGGTACGAGCGGCCTGCCGTCCGAAGTACGCCGAGCATGCGCTCACCCCGCAGGCGGCGCTGACCGCGCACACCCGGGGTGGCTGGCGCGCGGTCCGGGCGGACGGCGACGGCCACGGGGTGCTCGCGCCCGGCCACCCGGCCAGCTACGCGATCTTCGCGGCCGGCGGGACGGCGGTCACCGCGCCGGACGAGCGGCGCACCGATGAGCGGTCCGGCGTGCCCGGCCTGCCGGGGCTGGCACCGGGCACCGAACTGCCACGCTGCCTGCGTACCGTCCGGCAGGGCGTCCAGCTCTACGACTCGGGCGAGCTGCCGTGAGCACGGAGCCCGCGGAGCCGGCCGGGCGGACACCGCCCCGGCGCTGGCGTCCCGGCCCGGCGCAGTCGCGGCGGCTGCTGCTGGCCGCGGTGAGCGGGCTGGCCGGCACGTTCGCCTTCCCGCCGTTCGGCATCTGGCCGCTGGCGATGGTCTCGATAGCCGGTCTGTGCCTGGTCACCCGGGGGCAACGGTGCCGCAATGCCGCCTGGCTCGGCCTGGCGTACGGCGCCGGGCTGTTCGGGCCGATGCTGCACTGGACCTCGACCTATGTCGGTGCGCTGCCCTGGCTGATCCTGGTGTTCGCCGAGACCTGGTACGTCGCCGCCCTGGCCGCGGTGCTGCCGCTGGTGTTCCGGCTGCAGTGGTGGCCGGTCGCGGTGGCCGCGCTCTGGACGACCGAGGAGGCGATCCGGGACCGGCTGCCGTTCGGCGGCTTTCCCTGGGGACGCTGGGCGTTCAGCCAGGCCGAGTCGCCGCTGAAGTGGTTCGCCGCGGTCGGCGGAGCCCCGCTGGTCACCTTCGCGGTGGCGCTGTCCGGCAGCATGCTCGCCGGGTTGCTGCTGCGGCCGCGGCCGCTCGAGCGGGTGGCCGCCGGGATGGCCGCGTGCCTGGTGGTGGTGCTCGGCAGCGGGCTCAGCGTGCTGTCGCCGGACACCTCCGGCGACCGGACGCTGACCGTCGCCGCCATCCAGGGCAACGTGCCCGACCGCGGGCTGGACTTCGACGCCCGGCGCCGCCAGGTGCTGGACAACCACGTGGCGCAGACCCTGCGGCTGGCCGCCCAGGTGCGCGCCGGCACGGTGCCCAAACCGGATCTGGTGCTGTGGCCGGAGAACGCCTCGGACATCGACCCGACCGACAACCCGGACGCCGCGGCCGTGATCCAGCAGGCCACGGACGCGGTCGGCGCGCCGATCCTGGTCGGCGCCATCCTGGACGGTCCCGGGCGTGCGCACGTCACCAACGCCGGGCTGGTCTGGCAGCCGAGCACCGCCGCGCATCCCGGCCCCGGCCAGCGCTATGTCAAACGGCACCCGGTCCCGTTCGGGGAGTACATCCCGCTGCGGTCGCTGGCCCGGAAGGTGAGCAGCAAGGTGGACCTGGTCCGCTACGACATGCTCGCCGGCCACGGCAACGGCCTGCTCACCGAGACCCCGGTGCCGGTCGGCGACGTCATCTGCTTCGAGGTCGCCTACGACAACCTGGTCAATTCCTCGGTACGGGCCGGTGCGCAGCTGCTGGTGATCCAGACGAACAACGCCACCTTCGGGCACAGCAGCGAGACCTACCAGCAACTGGCGATGGCCCGGCTGCGTGCGGTGGAGCATGCCCGGACGGTGGTGCAGGTGGCGACCAGCGGCAAGTCCGCGATCATCGACCCCAGCGGCCGGACGCTGGCCGAATCGGGCCGGCTGTTCACCGCCGATACGCTGCTGGCTCGGGTGCCGCTGGACCGGCGGACTACGCTGGCAACCCGGACCGGAGCGGCGGCCGAGTGGCTGCTGGTGGCGCTCGGCGGCCTGGCGGTGCTGATCGGCGGCTTGGCGGGCCGGGTGCGGCGTCCGGGACGCCGGCCGGCCGGGGACGACCAAGCAGGGGACGGCCAGGCAGGTGACCGGCCACCGGCCGAACAGGCGATCGAACTGAGCCGGGCAGGCGAGTGAGCTGACGGGGAGAGGGGCGCGGGTGGGCGAAAGCCAGCGGGTACTGGTGATCATCCCGACCTACAACGAGGCGGAGAACCTGCCGGTCATCCTGGAGCGGCTGTTCGCCGCGGTGCCGGACGCGCACGCGCTGGTGGTCGACGACGGCAGTCCGGACGGCACCGGCGAGACCGCGGACAAGCTGGCCAGCGAGGACGGCCGGATCGAGGTGCTGCACCGGACCGAGAAGGCCGGCCTGGGCGCGGCCTACGTGGCCGGGTTCCGGCGCGGGCTGGCCGCCGGCTACGACGTGCTGGTCGAGATGGACGCCGACGGCTCGCACGCCCCCGAGCAGCTGCCCCGGCTGCTTGCCGCGCTGGCGCACGCCGACGTGGTGCTGGGCTCGCGCTGGGTGCCGGGTGGCCAGGTGCGCAACTGGCCGAAGTCGCGGGAGGTGCTGTCCCGGGGGGCGAACCTGTACACCCGGCTGGCACTGGGCATCGGCCTGCACGACGCCACCGGCGGTTACCGGGCGTACCGGCGAACGGTGCTGGCGGCCATCGACCTGGACTCGATCGCCTCGCACGGCTACTGCTTCCAGATCGACCTGGCGTGGCGGGCCGTGCAGGCCGGCTTCGAGGTGGCCGAGGTGCCGATCACCTTCGCCGACCGGGAGCGGGGCGAGTCCAAGATGAGCGGTGGCATCGTCCGGGAGGCGCTGTTCAAGGTGACCGAATGGGGTGCGGTGCACCGGGCGGCACAGCTGCGCGGGATGTTCGGAGGCAAGCGCTGAAAGCCGTCGGCCCCGTTCCGGACGGAACGGGGCCGACTACGTTTGCACGATTGCTACGCGGACTCGGGTGCTAGCCGGGCTCGGGTGCTAGCCCGACTTCGGGAGCATTTCGGTGCTACCCGGACTTCGGTG
>DASUAC010000652.1:0-9434 GCA_035763985.1 Jatrophihabitans sp.
GTTCTCACCCGGTCAGCGCCGGAACAGCTTGTTGCCCAACCACACGATCGGGTCGTACTTCTTGTCCGCCACCCGTTCCTTCATGGGGATCAGGGCATTGTCGGTGATCTTGATGTGCTCGGGGCACACCTCGGTGCAACACTTGGTGATGTTGCACAGCCCCATGCCCAGCTCGTCCTGGGCCAGATCGCGGCGGTCGGCCACGTCCAGGGGATGCATCTCCAGCTCGGCGACCCGCATCAGGTAGCGCGGCCCGGCGAAGGCTTCCTTGTTCTCCTCGTGGTCACGCACCACGTGGCAGGTGTTCTGGCACAGGTAGCACTCGATGCACTTGCGGAACTCCTGGCTCCGCTCGACGTCGACCTGCTGCATCCGGTACTCGCCCGGCGCCAGCCCCTCCGGCGGTGCGAAGGCCGGGATCTCGCGGGCCTTCTGGTAGTTGAACGACACGTCGGTGACCAGGTCCCGGATCACCGGGAAGGCGCGCAGCGGGGTGACCGTGATGGTCTCGTCCTGGCTGAAGGTGGACATCCGGGTCATGCACATCAGCCGGGGCCGGCCGTTGATCTCGGCGCTGCACGATCCGCACTTGCCGGCCTTGCAGTTCCACCGGACGGCCAGGTCGGAGGCCTGGGTGGCCTGCAGCCGGTGGATGATGTCGAGCACCACCTCGCCGTCGTTCACCTCGACCTGGAAGTCCTGCAGCGCGCCGTCGGCGGCGTCGCCCCGCCAGACCTTGAAGTTGGCCTTGTAGGTCATGCCTGCGCTCCAGTCCGGTCGAAGTCCTGCAGTTCGTCCTCGGTCAGGTACTTGGCCAACTCGTCGCGGTCGAACAGCGCGAGCAGGTCCGGCCGGATCTCCGGGATGGGCTGCTCGGCGACGCTGACCTCGCCGGTGCCGAACGCATCGTAGGTGGCTCGGCAGACCAGGTTCTTCCGCCGCCACTCGGCGCTCATGCCGGGGTAGTCGTCGCGGGTGTGGCCGCCCCGGCTCTCCTGCCGGAGCAGCGCCGCCTTGGCCACGCACTCGCTCACCGCGATCATGTTCTTCAGATCCAGCGCCAGATGCCAGCCGGGGTTGAACTGCCGGTGGCCCTGCACACTGACCTTGCCGGCGCGCGCCTTGAGCGAGGACAGCCGATCCAGCGCCTCGCGCATCTCCGGCTCCCGGCGGATGATGCCGACCAGGTCGTTCATGGTCTGCTGCAGTTCCTGGTGCAGCGTGTACGGATTCTCGCCCTGCTCGGTGTCGAACGGCGCCAGCGCGGCGGCCTCGGCCGCCTGCACGGCCGGGGCCGGCACCGCCGGGTAGTCGCCGTGCAGCGAGCCGACGTAGTCGGCCGCGCCGAGGCCGGCCCGCCGGCCGAAGACCAGCAGGTCGGACAGCGAGTTGCCGCCCAGCCGGTTGGAGCCGTGCATGCCGCCGGCCACCTCGCCGGCCGCGAACAGTCCCGGCACGCCCTGGGCGGCGGCGGTGTCCGGGTCGACCTCGACGCCACCCATCACGTAGTGGCAGGTCGGGCCGATCTCCATCGGCTCGGCGGTGATGTCGACATCGGCCAGTTCCTTGAACTGGTGGTGCATCGAGGGCAGCCGCTTGAGGATGTAGTCGGCGCTGCGCCGGCTGGCGATGTCGAGGAACACGCCGCCGTGCGGGGTGCCGCGGCCGGCCTTCACCTCGGAGTTGATCGCCCGGGCCACCTCGTCCCGCGGCAGCAGCTCCGGCGGCCGCCGGTTGTGATCCGGGTCGGTGTACCAGCGGTCGGCCTCGTCCTCGGTCTCGGCGTAGTTCTTGCGGAACACGTCGGGCACGTAGTCGAACATGAACCGCTTGCCGTCGGAGTTGCGCAGCACGCCGCCGTCGCCCCGGACCGACTCGGTGACGAGGATCCCCTTCACCGACGCCGGCGAGACCATGCCCGTCGGGTGGAACTGCACGAACTCCATGTTCAGCAGGCTGGATCCGGCCCGCAGCGCCAGCGCGTGGCCGTCCCCGGTGTACTCCCAGGAGTTCGAGGTGACCTTGAACGACTTGCCGATGCCGCCGGTGGCCAGCACCACGGCGGGGGTGTGGAACAGCACGAACCGGCCGGACTCCCGCCAGTAGCCGAACGCCCCGGCGATCGCGCCGGAGGCGTCGGTCAGCAGCTCGGTGATGGTCAGCTCGGCGAACACCCGGAGCTTGCCGTCCGAGGCGCCGCCGGTGCCGTCCGCCCGGCCGTCGGCCTGCTGCAGCGAGACGATCTTCTGCTGCAGCGTCCGGATCAGCTCCAGGCCGGTCCGGTCACCGACGTGCGCCAGCCGCGGGTACTCGTGGCCACCGAAGTTGCGCTGGCTGATCTTGCCCTCGGGCGTGCGGTCGAACAGCGCGCCGTAGGTCTCCAGCTCCCACACCCGTTCGGGCGCTTCCTTGGCGTGCAGCTCGGCCATCCGCGGGTTGTTCAGGAACTTGCCGCCACGCATGGTGTCGCGGAAGTGCACCTGCCAGTTGTCGTTGGCGTTCACGTTGCCCATCGAGGCGGCGATGCCGCCCTCGGCCATCACGGTGTGCGCCTTGCCGAACAGCGACTTGCTGATGATCGCGGTACGCATGCCGGCCTCGCGGGCGGCGATGGCGGCGCGCAGGCCGGCGCCGCCGGCGCCGATGATCACTACGTCGTAACGGTGTTCTTCGTATTCGGGCATCAGCAGCTGAATCCCTCGGTGAGGACGGCTAGAACCGGTTCCATCTCGCGTCGGCCTAGAAGAACCGCGGGTCGGTGAAACTGCCGTGCGCGAGCAGGAAGACGTAGAAGTCGGTGACCACCAGCCACACCAGCGAGATCCAGGCCAGCTGCATGTGCTTGGCGTTCAGCTTCGACACCTGGGTCCAGGCCCAGTAGCGGATCGGGTGCCGGGAGAAGTGCCGCAGCCGGCCGCCGACGATGTGCCGGCAGGAGTGGCAGGACACCGTGTAGGCCAACAGCAGCACCGCGTTGGTCACCAGGATCACCGTGCCCAGGCCCATGTGTCCCCAGTGGCCGTGGGTGTCGCGGAAGCCGAGCACCGCGTCGTAGCTGAGGATCACGCAGAACAGCATCGCGACGTACCAGAAGTAGCGGTGGATGTTCTGCAAGATCAACGGGAACCGGGTTTCGCCGCTGTACTTGGCGTGCGGCTCGGCCACCGCGCAGGCCGGCGGCGACAGCCAGAACGCCCGGTAGTAGGCCTTGCGGTAGTAGTAGCAGGTGAGCCGGAAACCCAGCGGGAAGATCAGGATGATGATCGCCGGCGACAGCGCCCACCAGCCGCCGATCGGCGAGCCGAAGTCGGACGAATGCGGCACGCAGCCACTGCTCAGGCAGGGCGAGTACAGCGGGGTCAGGTACGGCTCGGAGTAGTAGTCGGCGTTGACGAACGCGCGAACGGTGGCGTACACCGCGAACAGGAAAAGTACCGTGCCGGTCACCAGCTGCGGCCGCCACCAGAGGTCCTCGCGCAGCGTGCGGGCGGAGATCCTGGCCCGGCCGGGCGCGTTCACGCCGTGCGGAAAGTTCGCCTTGGCGTCGGCGGATCGGTCGGGGGTGGGACGGGTCTGAGTCATCGGCGGGTCGCTCCGTGGTAGCCGCCGAGACCCTCGTCATCGGCGCCGGCCCACCTGGCCGGGTCGTACGGTTCGTCGGTGAGCGGGCTCAGCTCCTGCGCCGGCGCCGCCAGCGGGCCGCTCACACCGAGCGCGCCGACATCGTGCACGTCCAACTCCCAACGTCCAGATCGTTCTTTCCACGACGGGCGGCAGGCACGTCACCGTACTTGCCGTGTAGTGACGCTACGGCCGACCGCAGCTGTCCGACCACTCGGTGCAACCTGCGTTCTTCGACGGTCCCCGGCATCGTTTGCCTCTTTCTACAACGGGCGAAATCGTAGGGACGGCAGTCATCGCCAATGACACAGTATGTCTAACCTCACATCGGCCCTCGCAGGCCCCCGTGCACCGGTGTCCGAGCCGGTCCGAACCGCCCGTGGCCGGCCCGGTCCAGGACTGGGAAAGCCCACCACACCGGGATTACCGTCGCAGTCATGGCATCGCAGCAGCTCGACCCGGACTGGCGGCCCGAGACCCCGTGCCGGGCCAGCGTCGTGTGGGGCGACGGTTACCTGCGCTACGACTTCGGCGAGCATCCGATGACCCCGATCCGGCTGGATCTGACCATGCGGCTGGCGCGCAGCCTGGGCGTGCTGGAGCAGATCGAGTTGCTGGCCCCGGAGCCCGCCGGTGAGCCGGAACTGCTCACCGTGCACTCGGCCGACTACCTGGCCGCGCTGCGGACCGCCAGCAGCGACCCCGGCTATCTCGGCTACGGGCTGGGCAGCGCCGACAACCCGGTGTTCGAGGGCATGTACGACGCCGCCGCGCTGATCGCCGGTGGGTCCCGGCTGGCCGCCCGGCTGGTCTGGCAGGGGCAGGCCGATCATGCGGTGAACATCGCCGGCGGCCTGCACCACGCCATGCCCGGTTCGGCGGCGGGTTTCTGCGTGCTCAACGACGTGGTGCTCGCGATCCGGGAACTGCTGGCGGCCGGCGCGCAGCGGGTGGCCTACGTCGATGTGGACGTCCACCACGGCGACGGCGTGCAGGCGGCCTTCTACGACGACCCGCGGGTGCTGACCATCTCGCTGCACCAGGATCCGCGCACGCTGTACCCGGGCACCGGGATGGCCGACGAGATCGGCACCGGGGCCGCGACCGGCACCTCGGTGAACCTGCCGCTGCCGCCGGGCACCGCCGACGACGGCTGGCTGCGCGGCTTCCACGCCGTGGTGCCCGGCCTGGTGACCGCCTTCGCGCCGGACGTGCTGGTCACCCAGTGCGGTTGCGACACCCACCACGAGGATCCGCTGGCCGACCTGGCGCTCACCGTGGACGGCCAGCGGGCGGCGTACGCGGAACTGCACCGGCTGGCGCACACCGCGGCGCACGGCCGGTGGCTGGCCCTGGGCGGTGGCGGCTACGGCGTGCTGCGCTGCGTGCCACGGTCCTGGACCCACCTGCTGGCCGAGGTCACCGGCCGGCCGATCCGGCCGGAGCAGGAGATTCCCCAGTCCTGGAGCGACGAACTGCGCAAGCGCGGGGTCACCACCGAGCTGCCGCGCTGGATGGGGGAGGGCCGGGACCCGGCGCCGCAGCCCTGGCAGCCCGGTGGCGAGAGCTGGCTGGACCGGGCCATCGCGGCGACCCGCAACGCCTGTTATCCGCTGTTCGGGCTGGATCCCGTTGACCCCCGGGACTGATCCGCCGCCGGCGGTCGAGTCGCTCTCGGCGGTCGAGTCGCCGGACGCGGCCGAGCCGTCGGAGCCGGCCTATCCGCCGTACTGGGAAGCCGACGTGGTGGTGTCCGACGGCGGCACCCTGCACCTGCGGCCGATCATGCCGGCCGACGCGGAGGCGCTGGTGCGCTTCCACGCCGGGCTGTCGGTACGTACCCGCTACCTGCGGTACTTCTCCGCCTACCCGACCATCCCGCCGCGTGACCTGATCCGGTTCAGCCACGTCGACCACGTGCACCGGGTGGCGCTGGCCGGCTGGCTGGCCGGCGAGATCATCGCGGTGGGCAGATTCGACCGGCTGGCCGAGCAGAACTCGGCCGAGGACGATCCGGCCGGCCGGCTGGCCGAGGTGGCCTTCGTGGTGGCCGACGCCCACCAGGGTCGCGGCATCGGCTCGGTGTTGCTGGAGCATCTGGTGGAGATCGGCCGCGAGCTCGGCGTCGAGCGGTTCGAGGCGGTGGTGCTGGCCGAGAACCAGGCCATGATGCGGGTGTTCCTGCAAGCCGGCTTCGAGCCGACCCGCCGGCTGGCCGGCAGCGAGGTCAGCCTGGAGTTCGACATCGCGGCCACCACGCGTACCCGGCAGGTGATGGCCGAACGGGAGTTGCGGGCCGATGCTCGTTCGATCGGCCGGCTGCTCAACCCGCGCTCGGTCGCGGTGGTCGGCGCCAGCGCGGATCCGGCCAAGCTCGGCCACGTGGTGCTGACCAACCTGCTCCGTGCCGGGTTCACCGGGCCGATCTTCCCGGTGCACCCGCGCGCCCGTTCGGTGGCCGGCATCCTGGCCTATCCCAGCGTTGCCGAGTTGCCGGGCGACGTGGACCTCGCGGTGATCGCGGTGCCGGCCGAGCAGGTGCCGGAGGTGGTACGCCAGTGCGGCGCGCACGGCGTGCGCGGCCTGGTGGTGATGTCCGGCGGTTTCGGCGAGTCCGGCGACGAGCAGGCACGAGCGGACGGGCTGCGGGCGCAGCGTGAGCTGATCGCGCAGGCACACGCGCACGGCATGCGGGTGATCGGGCCGAACTGCCTGGGCGTGCTGAACACCGCCGCCGAGGTCGCGCTCAATGCCTCGCTGTCCACGGTGGATCCGCGACCGGGACGGGCCGGCTTCTTCTGCCAGTCCGGTGCGTTGGGAGTGGCCGTGCTGGGCGAGGCGGCCCGGCGCGGGCTCGGTGTGTCCACCTTCGTCTCGGCCGGCAACCGGGCCGACGTGTCCGGCAACGACCTGTTGCAGTACTGGGAAACCGATCCGGCGACCGACCTTGCCCTGCTGTACCTGGAGAGTTTCGGCAATCCCCGCAAGTTCGCCCGGATCGCCCGCCGGTTCGCCCGCAGCAAGCCCATCGTGGCGGTCAAGAGCGGGCGCGGGTCGGTGGTGGCCGGCCTGCAGCACACCTCGGTGGAGGTGCCCGAAGCCAGTGTGCAGGCGCTGTTCGAGGCCTCCGGCATCATCCGGACGGCCAACCTCGCCGAGCTGTTCGACGTCGCGCTGCTGCTCACCAGCCAGCCGCTGCCGGCCGGTGACCGGGTCTCGGTGGTGGGCCATTCCACCGCGCTGGGCGTACTGGTGGCCGATGCGCTGGCCACCTCCGGACTGTCGCTGACCAGGCTGGTCGACGTGGGGTGAGCGCCGAACCGTCCGCGTTCGGCGAGGCGTTGCGGGCCGAACTCGCCGCCACGGACACCGATGCGGTGATCTGCGTGTTCGTGCCGCCGCTGCGGCGCGGCGAGGAGGTCACGGTCGCGGCGGAACTGCGGCAGGCGGTGGCCGGCCAGCCGAAGCCGGTGCTGTCGACCTTTCTCGGCTTCGACGGAGTGCCGGCCGAGCTTGCCGCGGCCGGCCGGGAATCGCCGATGCCCGGCTCGATCCCGTCCTACTCCTCACCGGAGCGCGCGGTCACCGCGCTGGCCCGGGTCTGCCGGTACGCCCGATGGCGCCGCCGCGAGCCCGGCCGGCTGCCGGATCTTGCCGGTATCGCAGTGGATCCGGCCAGGGAGCTGCTGGCCGGCGTGCTCGCCTCGGCGCCGGCCGGGCGCCGGCTCACCGATGCCGAAACCCGGCAACTGCTCGGCTACTACGGCATCGAGGTGGTGCCGGCCGAGCGGGTGCGGAGCCTGGGTCAGGCGATCGCCGCCGCCGAGCGGATCGGCTGGCCGGTCGCGGTGAAGGCGATCGACGCCGGCCAGGTCCGGCTGCGGCTGCACCTGGCCGATGCCGAGGACGTCCGGACGGCCTGGCCGGCGCTCGGCCTGCCCGATGAGCCGAACGAGCCGAACGAGCCGAACGAGCCGAACGATGAGCGCTTGCGCGAAGAGCCCGAGGTGATCGTCCAGGCGATGGCTCCGCGCGGCGTGGACACCGTGCTGCGGCTGCACGACGATCGCTCGTTCGGCGCGCTGGTGTCCTTCGGGGTAGGCGGATTGGCGACCGATCTGCTGGCCGACCGGTCCTATGCGGTGGTGCCGCTCACCTCGACCGACGCCGCCGAACTGATCGGCGGCCCGCGCGCGTTCCCGCTGCTGACCGGTTACGGCGGCGCCGAACCGGCCGATCTGCCGGCCCTGGCGGAGCTGGCCCTGCGGCTGTCCCGGCTGTCCGACGACCTTCCCGAGGTTGTCGAATGTGCCCTGGATCCCGTGGTAGCGGCAGCCGCCGGCGCACATGTGCTGGCCGCCGAGGTACGCATCGCACCGCCGATTGCCCGAGCCGATCAGGGAGCTCGCCGGTTGCGCGGCTGGTAGTTGCTGTTGCCGCTCAGCTTTGCCCGTTACAGGTCGATCCACATATATCGATGGGGTCCATATTCGGTCATGAAGCGCTCGCCGTGCAATTGCCAGCCGCAGCGCTGGTAAAAGCCAACCGCATCTTCCCGTGCCCCGCACCAGAGCAGGTCGGCGCCATGGTGGCGAGCGGTCGCCGCCGCGGCATGCAGCACCGCCCGGCCGGCACCGGTGCCACGGGCCGCCGGATCGGTGGCCATACTGCGCAGTCGCCAGGCCGGGCGGTCCGGTTGCCAGCTGCAGGATTCGGCGGAGACGAAGCAGGTACTGAGCAAACTCGGTCCGTCGAAGGCGCCGAGATGGATCGCGTCGGGCAGGTCGTCACCGGGCAGCAACGCCTCCGGGGGCAGCTGCGGACGCAGCACCGACCGCCGCAATTCCCTGCTCTGCAGGCCATCGACGACCAGCACAGTCAGTTGGGTCATGCCGGCCAGCCTAGGGCCGGTGGCGGTCGAGGCTGCCGTCCGGGCCTGGCTGCTCGCTTGCCGCGGCGCCGGTGGAAGGCCGCCGGACACCGGCAGCCAACCCGCGAATGGCCGCCGGTAAAGGCGTATCCGAGCCCGGGAGCTGCTCAGAAAACGGTGTGTCGGAGCTTGACAGCGGCTGAATGGTGGCAGAATTTGCCGCGATTCAGCGACATTCTCGCCTGCGAACGACTGCCGATGGGAGAGCGCCAAGGACTCGATCAGTAACAGGATTTCACATCTAGCACTTCTGGTGCCACACTTTCGGTAGGAAACACAACACAATTAAGGAGATCCAGATTGAACAAGACCCAGTTCATCGATGCCGTAGCGGCTCGATTGAATGCCGACCACAAGTCGACAGCCGCGATCCTGGACGCGATCCTGGATGAGGTCTACACCAACGTGTCGAAGGGCGAGAAGGTCATCCTGACCGGCTTCGGTGCTTTCGAGCGTCGCGATCGTGCAGCCCGCATCGGACGAAACCCGGCCACCGGCGCGAAGGTGCGGGTCAAGAAAACATCGGTGCCGGCCTTCCGTCCCGGTACCGAGTTCAAGGAGATCATCGCCGGCCGGCGCAAGCTCGCCAAGGCCGCACCGGTGAAGAAGGCCGCCGCCAAGGCCGCGGCCCCGGCCAAGAAGGCTGCCGCCGCTGCGAAGGCTCCGGCGAAGAAGGCCGCCAGCACCGCCAAGACCACCGCGGCCAAGGCCACCGCCACCGCGGCCAAGGCCACCACCGCCGCGAAGAAGGCTGCGACGCCGGCGAAGAAGGCCACCACCGCGGCAAAGGCTCCGGCCCGCAAGACCGCGGCGAAGGCCCCGGCCACCAAGGCCACCACCAAGCGCGCACCGGCCAAGAAGGCGCGCTGACCTCGCAACGTTC
>DASUAC010000653.1:0-4367 GCA_035763985.1 Jatrophihabitans sp.
AACGGGAACAGCAAGAGCAAGGGGAAGGACAAGAGCGACAGCAGCCCGACCGACGGGCAGCTGGCCCAGGCGATCATCGACTACTACGCGCTGCTGCCGGACAACACCGATCAGGCCTGGAACCGCCTGACCGAGCAGTACCAGCACGGCACCGCCCGGAATCGCCAGTACTACCAGTCGTTCTGGGACGCGATCGAGTCGGTGTCGACCTCCTCGGTCACCGGCTCGGCACCGGATTCCGCCCAGGCCACGCTCACCTACACCTACAAGGACGGCCGGGTGGTGACCGAGCAGACCGCGTTCACCCTGGTGCCGCAGGACGGAATCCTCAAGATCGACTCCTCGAGCGTGCTGAGCAGCCGGACCAGCTAGCCAGTCCGTAGTCGATTACGGCATGATCTTGAGGCTCACCAACCTATTTCCGAGCCGAGGGATCCGCACTCGAAATCGTTCAGTGCCGCCGAAAGGGATGTCGCGTCGTGTCAGAGTCGAACAGCAAGACCGAATTCGTCTCGAGGGTCATGGAACTCTATCCGCAGATCCGGGAGGCCGGCGGATCGATCCTGATCGACGGCGAGAACCGGACCCGCGCCAACGACGACGATCCGCCCGGCTTGAAACCGAGCTTCCTGCTCGGGCAGGATCTGTTCAGCCGCGCATCCGGCCTGGCCGATCCCGGAGTGCTGCTGGACCAGATCGCCGAGGCGATCAAGGACGCGAAGCTGTGCCAGGAGAACCAGAAGGACCCGATGACCCGCGACCCGGACAACGCCGACTGCCGTCCGGTGATGTCCATCGACGAGGACGGAAACCTCTCCATCCAGTGGGAGCGCTAGGGCGTGTCTGAAGTGTCAGACACGCCCTAGCTCCCGCTGCTCAGTGCAGGTGGGCGCTCGGCACGGCCGTCAGCAGGACGACCGAGTCCTCCAGCGCGTGCACCGAGTTCCGCGCCTTCGGTATTTCGATGAGGTCACCACTGCGACCCTCCCAGGTGTCGGAGCCGGCCCGCAGCTCCACCCGTCCGGACAGCACCTGCAGGCTGGCCTCGCCGGGGTTCTCGTGCTCGTCGAGGGCGGCGTCGGCCAGCAGCGCCACCACCGTCTGCCGCAACGCGCGTTCGTGGCCGCCGACCACGGTGGTGGCGGCGCGGGCCGAGGTGGAACTGCCGGCGGCCCGGAGTTGCTCGCGGCCGACGGCGTCCAGGGACAGTTTCTGCAAGGCGGTGCTCCTTTCGATTGCGGCGCCGGTCAACCTTCGGCGTCAGCGGGGTATCTGCGCACCGGTCAGGCCTGGCGCCGACGGGTATCGGCGCGGGTCAACCTCGGCGGCGGCGGGCATTGGCGGCGGTGGTTCCCATCGGTTCCCAGCCACGGCGGACCGGACGGCTGCCCGCGCGTCCGGTGACCGCCCGCGACCGATAGACGATGTACGGCCGGGTGAGGTAGCCGAGCGGCGCCGAGAAGACGTGCACCAGCCGGGTGAACGGCCAGCAGGCGAACAGCACCCAGGCCAGCATCGCGTGTATCTGAAAGCCGATCGGCGCGCTGGTGATCTTGTCGACGTCGGGGTGGAAGTAGAGGATCGAGCGGAAGTACGGGGCCACCGTCTGCCGGTAGTCGTGCGGGTGGCCGGTGAGGTTGCCCAGCACCGTGGTGGCCAGCCCGGCGACCAGCGTTGCCACCAGCAGCACGTACATCGCCTTGTCGTTGCGGGTGGTCGCCGAGAACACCGGCCCGGTGGTACGACGGCGGTAGATCAGGATGGCGATGCCGGACAGCGTCATGATGCCGGAGACGGTGCCGAGCGTGACGGCGACGGCATGGTAGGCGTGCTCGGAGATGCCGACCGCGCCGGTCGCCGACTCCGGGATCAGGATGCCGCCGATGTGACCGAGCAGCACCAGCAGGATTCCCCAGTGGAACAAAGGCGAACCCAGTCGCAGCAGCCGGTTCTCGTACAGCTGGCTGGAGCGGGTGGTCCAGCCGAACTTGTCGTAGCGGTAGCGCCACACGTGCCCACCGACGAACACCGCGATGGCGAGGTAGGCGACGATCACCCACAGGAAGATGTCCATTATCGGCGGGCTCCCGGGTACTCGGGCGGGGCGAACGGTTCCAGGCCGACCTCCTCCTCCGGCGGCCCGGCGCGGGCCAGCTCCAGCGCCTGCGCCAGGTCGCGCGGCGCCGGATCGGGCAGCGCGGCGCGGATCGTCCCGGTCACCTCGGCATAGGGCGAGGCCGCCTCGGACAGCGCCAGGTGCAGCAGCTCCAGGCCGGCCCGATGCTGGGTGAGCAGCCGGATCCCGGCCTGCGGCCGGCGTGTCGCGAACTCGCACACCACGGCCAGGTGGTCCGGCAGCTCACCCGAACCCACCGTGAACCCCGCCGCCCGGTAGGCGGCGGTGAACCGCAGCAGCGCCATGCCGCGCTTGCGGGTGTCGCCGAACGAGTAGTACGTCAGGTACGGGCAGCATCGCCGGCGCAGGTCGAAGGTGGCCACGTACCCGCGAGTCATCTCCTCGGCTGACGAGGCCGAGGCGTAGGCCACGAACCGGCTCAGCGGCGGCGACGACAGCGAGCCGGCGGCGCGCTCCAGCAGCGGCAGGTTCGCCCGCCAGGCCTCGTCCGGGTACTCCAGGCAGAGCGCCGCCGCTCCGAACGCGGCCGCGGTCATCCGTCCGCCCCGCCCGTCGGCAGATCCCCGCCCGTCGGCAGATCCCCGCCCGTCGGTACGTCCCCGGCCGGCGGCAGATCCTCACTCGGCGTCGGCTCCCGGCGCGGTGGCATGACGTCGCCGGCCGCGCCCTTGCCGTCCCAGTTGAGCAGGTTCACCCGGCGCCGTCCGTCAGCCGGGTCGACGAACACGTCCGAGGTCTGCCGTTGCCGGAGCGCGTGGAAGTTCTCCACCGCGACCGGCGCCGGCCCACCGGAGGCCTCGCCGAACGGGCCGGAGCCGCCCATCCCCGGGCCGGAGTCGTAGTCCAGCGAGCAGGCCAGCTCCTCCAGCTCGTGCGCCCGGCCGGCCAGGTCGCCGAGCTCGCCGTGGGCCGGCGGGATCACGTACCGCTCGTCGTACTTGGCCAGCGCCAGCAACCGGTACATGTCCTCGATGTCGTCGGCGGTCATCCCGACCGCCTCGGCAAGTTCCGGCCGGCGCGGCTGGCCCAGGTTGACGTCGCGCATGTAGGAGCGCATCGCCGCCAGCCGGGCGAGCACGTCGCGCACCGGCCGCGGGTCGCCGGCGGTGAACAGCTCGGCCAGGTACTCGACCGGGATCCGCAGCGAATCGATCGCACCGAACAGGTTGCCGGCCGACTCGGCGTCGTGCCCGGTCTCGCGCAGCGACTCGACCATCGGCGACAGCGGCGGGATGTACCAGACCATCGGCAGCGTCCGGTACTCCGGGTGCAGCGGCAGTGCCACCTCGAACCGGTTGATCAGCGCCCACACCGGCGAGCGCTGCGCCGCGGCGATCCAGTCGGGCGGGATGCCGGCCGCCTCGGCGGCCCGCTGCACCGCGGGGTCGAACGGGTCGAGGAACACCGACCGCTGGGCCGCGTACAGGCCGGTGACGTCCGGCGTGCTCGCGGCCGCCAGCACCCGGTCGGCGTCGTAGAGGACCAGGCCGATGTAGCGCAGCCGGCCGACGCAGGTCTCCGCGCACACGGTCGGGATGCCGACCTCCACCCGCGGGAAGCAGAACGTGCACTTCTCCGCCTTGCCGGTGCGGTGGTTGAAGTACACCTTCTTGTACGGGCAGCCGGTCACGCACATCCGCCAGCCCCGGCAGCGGTCCTGGTCGACCAGCACGATGCCGTCCTCGCTGCGCTTGTAGATCGCGCCCGAGGGGCAGGACGCCGCGCAGGACGGGTTGAGGCAGTGCTCGCAGATCCGCGGCAGGTAGAACAGGTAGAGCTGCTCGAACTCCTTGCGGACCTTGGCGCTGATGCTGGCCAGCACCGGGTCGTTCTTGGTCAGCTCCGGTGCTCCGCCGAGTGCGTCGTCCCAGTTCGCCGACCATTCGATCTTCATGTCGGCGCCGGTCAGCAGCGACTTCGGCCGGGCGACCGGGATGTGCTCACCGGCCGGCGCGGTGATCAGGTTCTCGTAGTCGTAGGTCCAGGGCTCGTAGTAGTCCTTGATGTTCGGCAGCAGCGGATTGCTGAAGATCGTCGCCAGCTTCTTCAACCGGCCGCCGGCCTTGAGGGTCAATCGGCCGCGCCGGGTGAGCTTCCAGCCACCCTGCCAGCGTTGCTGGTCCTCATAGGTACGCGGGTAACCCTGGCCCGGCCGGGTCTCGACGTTGTTGAACCACACGTACTCGACGCCGGAACGGTTGGTCCACGCCTGCTTGCAGGTGACCGAACA
>DASUAC010000654.1:0-7440 GCA_035763985.1 Jatrophihabitans sp.
CCGCGTACCGCCAAGTCCATCGACCTGTCCGCGGCCGCCCGCGCGGCACTCGGCCTGCCCGACTCGCCGGCCGCGCTGACCCCCGCCGAGCTGATGAAGGCCATCCTGCAGGCCCCCGTCGACCTGCTGTGGAACGGCGGCATCGGCACCTACGTGAAGGCGTCCACCGAATCCCAGCTCGACGTGGGGGACAAGGCCAACGACGCGCTGCGCGCGGACGGCAACGAGATCCGGGCCAAGGTGGTCGGCGAGGGCGGCAACCTCGGCCTGACCCAGCGCGGCCGGATCGAGTACGCCCGCAGCGGTGGCCGGGTGAACACCGACGCGATCGACAACTCGGCGGGCGTGGACACCTCCGACCACGAGGTCAACATCAAGATCCTGCTCGACTCGGCCGTCCGGTCGGGGCTGATCGACGTGCCGCAGCGCAACGAGCTGCTCGCCGCGGTCACCGCCGAGGTGGCCGAACTGGTGCTGGCCGACAACTACCAGCAGAACGTGCTGCTCGGCGTCGGCCGGCACGGCGCGCGGGCGATGGTCTCGGTGCATCGCAGGCTGATCCGGGAGATGGAGAAGGCCGGCCTGCTGGACCGGCAGATCGAGTTCCTGCCGTCGGACAAGGAACTTGCGGCCCGGGAAGCCGAGCATTCCGGGCTCACCTCGCCGGAGCTGGCGGTGCTCGCCGCGTACGTCAAGATCGTGCTGTCCGAGCGGATCGGTGATTCCACGCTGCCGGACGAGCCGTGGTTCCAGCGGGTGCTGCGCAACTACTTCCCGCGCCCGATCGCGGAGAAGTTCGCCGACGGGCTGGCCGACCACCCGCTGCACCGGGAGATCATCACCACCCGGGTGGTCAACGACATGGTCAACCACGGCGGCATCACCTTCGTCTTCCGGGCGCAGGAGGAGACCGGCGTCGACGTGGCGCAGATCAGCCGGGCCTACGCGGTGGTCCGCGAGGTGTTCTCGCTGGAGGGCATCTGGTCGGACCTGGAGGAGCTGGACAACCAGGTGCCGACCAGCGCCCAGCACGTCGGCTACCGCGAGATCCGGCGCACCATCGACCGGGCGGTGCGCTGGCTGGTCGACGTCCGGTTCCCGATCAGCGACGTGGCAACCGAGATCGACCGGTTCAAGCCGACCATCGACGCGCTCGCGCCGAAGGTGCCGGAGCTGTTGCGCGGTCGGGAGCGGGAGAACTTCTACGCCGACATCGACCGGCTGATCGGGCACGGCCTGCCACGCGATCTGGCCATGCGGATCACCCGGTTGCTGTCGTCCTTCCTGCTGCTCGACGTGGTGGAGATCGCCGCGGCTCTCGAGCTCGACCCGGCCGAGATCGCCGACCTGCACTTCGCGCTGTCCGAACAACTCTCGGTGGACGACATGCTCACCGCGGTCACCAACCTGCCCCGGGACGACCGCTGGTCGGTGCTGGCCCGGGCGGCCATGCGGCACGACGTGTACGCGGCGCTGGCGGCGATCACCACCGCGGTGTGCAAGAACACCGACGCGTCACTGCTGGCCACCGAGCGAATGGCCCAGTGGGCACAGCAGAATACGGAACGGATGGAGCGGGCGCGGTCGACCTTCGCCGAGGCGCTGTCCCGGGAGACGGTGGATCTGGCCACCCTGTCGGTGGCGCTACGGGTGATGCGCAGCCTGCCGTCCTGACCGATCGGGGGCTGCGGGCCGGGCCTGCCGGGCGCGCTCGCGGGTCGGGGGCCTGCCGGGCGCGCTGCCGGCCCGCCGGATCAGATCGACTGCAGGCTGTGCTGCGCGTTGGCGTCCTGGTTGAGGCCGGCCTGCGCCCACACCGTGGTGGTGTTCTCGTTGTTGTTCACGCCCCACTCCTGGGAGAGGGCGGCCACGATCATCAGGCCCCGGCCGTTCGTGTCAAGCACATCGGCGTCCTTGGGTGCCACCGCGCGGGCGGTGCCGCCGTCGGTGACGCCGATGTAGTAGCTCTCGGCGGACAGTTGCCACTCGACGGTGATGTTGCCGGACGGCAGCGGCCGGCCGTGCCGGACGGCGTTGCCCACCAGCTCGCTGGCAATGAGAGCCGCGTCAAAAGCTTGGTCCGAGGTCAATCCAGCCCGTTGCAAGGCGTCCGCCACGTTCCGACGGGCGATCGCCGCGCTGGCCGGCGTGTGCCGGACCGACAGAATCGCCACCTTGAAGCCCCCCTCGGCTGCCGCTGCATTTTCAGCCCTGCCGACGCAATCGTCACTAAACGTTGTACCCGCCCCGGCGAGCGGGTAAACCGGGGCGTGCATCGGGCCGATCACGGTTCGCTATGCGCCGTATCCGAGCTGCGCCCGGACCTCCCGGGGACGGTTCGTGATGATCGCGTCGATACCGAGTCTGCTGACCAGTTCGATGTCGGCCGGCTCGTCTACAGTCCAGCAGTACACCCGGTTGCCGGCGGCGTGCGCCCGGGCCAGGTAGCCGGGGTCCTCGCGCAGCAGGTTGAGCCCGGGCCCGGCGATGTGCACCCCGGCCGGCAGCCGGCCGTCCCGCCGGAACGGGGTTTCCCGCAGCAGCAACAGCACCAGCGGCACTCCGGGAGCGAGCAGCCGGACCCGGCGCAACGCGGTCTGGGCGAAGCTCATGATGGTGACCGGCGGCGGTGCGCCGGCGGCCGGCGCGGCCCAGCCGAATCGCTGCAGCAGCCGGACCAGTTCCTTCTCCACCAGGCCGCCGTACCGGGTCGGATGCTTGGTCTCGATCAGCAGCCGGATCGGCCGGCCGGCGTCGGCGACCACACTGAGCAAGGTCTCCAGGGTGAGCACCCGGGAGCTGTCCGCGGACAGCCGGTCCGGCGCCACCCCGTCCAGATAGGGGGAATCGGCCTGGTCGGCCGGCAGATCCCCGCGCCAGGACCGGAAGTCGAGTTCGCGCAGCTCGGACAGGTCGTATTCGCTGACGATCCCGCTGCCGTTGGAGGTGCGGTTCACCGTCCGGTCGTGCACGCACACCAGGTGCCCGTCGCGGGTGAGCCGGACGTCGCACTCCAGGCCGTCCGCGCCGTTGTCGATGGCGGACAGGTAGGCGGGCAGGGTGTGTTCGGCGACGTCGTAGGAGGCACCCCGGTGGGCGATCACCAGCGGCCGGTCACACGGCGGCAGCGCGGGTCGGGTGCGGTGTCTCAGGCGTGGACGAGCCACAACGATCGCTATCGCAGCATCGGCTCGTCACCGGTTTCGCTGACGATCAGATGCCCGGCATCCAGCCAGCCGCGCATCCCACCGGCCAGCACCACCGCGTCGAAGCCGTTCCGGTTCAGCCAGGTCACCGCCCGCCGGGCCCGGCCGCCGCCCTTGCAGGTGACCACCAGCGCCTCGTCGGAGAGCAGCTCGCCGGGTTCGTAGAGCATCCGGTTGGGCAGCTGATCCAGTGGCACGTGCACCGCGCCGTCGATGTGGCCGGCGACCCATTCCTCGTCCTGGCGGACGTCGAGGATCACCTGGCCGGGCTGGATCTGGTCCCGTTCGATGCTCGGGGTTGCTTCTATAGACGATTCGGCCAGTCCGAAATTTGTCATTCCTGAAGTCTGCCCTACCTGAAATAGCCGTGTGAAGATTTACTTCACCAGTCGGGACAGCCGCCGGTCGGCGAGTCCCTTGCCACCCGTCTGGCAGGTCGGACAGTACTGCAGTGATTTGTCCGCGAATGACACCTCGCGGATCGTGTCGCCGCATACCGGGCAGGGCAGTCCGGTCCGGGCGTGCACCGCCAGGCCGCTGCGCTTCTCCGACTTCAGGGTGGCCGCTCGCTGGCCGACCGAGCGCTGCACCGCGTCGGCCAGGGTCTGCCGCATGGCCGTGTACAGCGTGCTGACCTGAGCCTCGGTGAGCCGGGCGGCGATCGCGAACGGCGACAGCCGGGCAGCATGCAGGATCTCGTCGGAGTAGGCGTTGCCGATGCCGGCGAGCACCGTCTGGCTGGTCAGCACACCCTTCAGCTGGGCCCGCTCGCCGGCCAGCAGGGCGGCGAAGTCGGGCAGGCTGACCTGCATCGCATCGGGCCCCAGCCGGGCGATGCCCGGCACGTCGAGCGGGTTGCGTACCAGGTAGACCGCGAGCCGCTTCTGGGTGCCCATCTCGGTCAGATCGAAGCCTTCGCTGCCCTCGGCGTCCGGGTCGGCCGTCAGGTGCAGCCGGAACGCCAGCGGGCCGCGGCCTGGCTTCGGCGGCGCGGCGGGCAGCGAGTCGCGCCACTGCAACCAGCCGCCGCGGGACAGGTGGGTGATCAGGTGCAGGCCGTCGACCTCCAGATCCAGGAACTTGCCGTACCGCGCGGCACCGGTGACGACGAGGCCGTTGATGGCGGTCAGCGGCGGATCGAAGGTCTTCACCGCGCTGAACGCGGCCACGTCGGAGCGGACCACGATGCGGCCGGCCGCACGCTCGCGCAGGAAGGCGGCCAGCGCCTCGACTTCCGGTAGTTCCGGCACGGCTATCAGGGTAGTCGTGGCTGGCCGGGCAGAGCGTGCTGGCTGGCTAGGCTGAGCCGGTGGCGGGGGCGAGGGTGCGGCGGTTGCTCGGCCGGCGCGGTTCGGCCTCCTCCCGGCGGTCTGCTGCCCGCCGGTCTGCTGCCCGCCGGTCTGCTGCCCGCCGGTTGACCGCCGGCCGGCGATGCTGGCTGGTGCTGCAGGCGATGTTCGCGCTGCTGGTCGCCTGGCTGGGTACCTGCATCCTGGTGGTGGCCGAGCCGACGGTGAACCGGCCGGTCCGCAGCGACGCGATCCTGGTGCTCGGGCCGCCGCTGGTGGACGGCCGGCTGGACGAGGCGCTCCGGCTGGCCGCCGGGCACTACGCCGGCACCGTGGTGATCTCGATCGGCTGGCCCAAAGGACGGCAGCGGATCCCCGCCTGCGCGAACGACAATCCGGCCTACCAGGTGATCTGCTTCCAGCCCCGGCCGACCACCACCCGGGGCGAGGCCGAGGAGCTCGGCGGGTTGGCCCGGGCGCACGGCTGGCACTCGGTGTTGGTGGTGACCTCGCGGTACCACGTCTCGCGCGCGCGGCTGATCGTGTCGCGTTGCATGCCGGGGACGGTCCGGATGATCGCTTCGCCCGGCAAGCCGTCGCTGAGCGATTGGCTCTACCAGTTCGCCTACCAGACCGGCGGCTTCGCCAAGGCGTTCCTGCATCGGCAGTGTTGACGCGTGCGCAGAAACGTTTATTGCAGCTTCGACGCGGTGACGGTGAACGTGGGGTCGCGATGCACCGGCCGGGTCGGGCCGATCAGCCGGCGTAACACCGGCGCATAGCCGAGATGGCTGTTGAAGACCGTCCACAGTTCGCCACCCGGCGCGAGCACCCGGGCGGCCGCCTCGAACAGCCGGACCGCCGCGCCGGCATGCACCGCCGGACCGAGGTGGAACGGCGGGTTGCAGACGATCAGCTCGGCGCTTGCGGCCGGCACCGTGCTCAACGCGTCGTCCCGCTGCACGACCATGCCCACGTCGTTCGCCGCCGCGGTGGCCAGGCACGACCGCACCGCCGCTGCGGACGAGTCGCTGGCCAGCACCCGGTAGCCGCGCCGGGCCAGTGCCACCGCGAGCACCCCGGTGCCGCAGCCGAGGTCGATCGCCGACTCGACCGCGGGCAGTTCGTCCAGCACCGCGAGCAGCCGGCGGGTGCCGATGTCGATCCGGCTGCCGGCGAACGCACCGCCGTGCGCGCACACCCACATGCGCAGGTCGGCATGCCAGCTCCGCTGCGGGAACGCCGGCAGCTCGGCGTCGGCCAGCAGCCCGGACGCGGTGATCACCCGGGACTTCTGCCGAGCCAGCCCGGCCGTCACCGACTCGAACGCCAGCCCCAGCACGTCGTTCATCGCACGGGTCAGGTACTTCAGCCGCCCACCCAGGTACACCCGCACCGCCGGGTCGGCACGGCGGCCGATCAGGCCCACCCATTCGGTGAGTTCGTCCAGGCCCTTCGGCGCCTGCAGCAGCACCAGCCGGGCGCCGGCGAACAGCTCAGCGTCCAGCGGCTGATCGGTGTAACAGCCGGCCAGCCCGAGCCGCTCGGCGTTCGCGGCCCGGGCCAGCTCGCCGGCCAACGGATCGGTGTGGCTGCGGATACCGGTAAGGCCGAACCGGGCCGCCGCGCCGAGGGTCAGCGCGCCGTAGCGATCGCCGACCACCGCGACCTCACCCGGCCCGGCGGCGGCCAGCGCATCGGCGGCGGTGTCCAGCAGCAGCCGGTCGGCGGCGTCGACGGCGTGCAGGTTCGGCGCCTCGACGTCCGGATAGCGGCGCAGCTCCGCCAGTACGCGATCTTCAGACCGTTCGGATGCCATAGCGGCCAGAGCTTACGAAGATCGCCGGACCGAGGCCAGTCAGGCGAGGCCGACGCCGGACGAGGCGAGGCGGACGAGCGCCGGACTCAGGAGGACGGGCTGAACAGCCCGACCGGGCAGCTGACGCCGGTGGCATGCACCGGGCAGTATCCGAACGGGTTCTTGGCCAGGTACTGCTGGTGGTAGTCCTCGGCGTAGTAGAACTCGCCCAGCGGGGCGATCTCGGTGGTGATCGCGCCGTACCCGGCGGCGGCCAGCCGCTTGCCGAACGCATCGGCGGCGGCCTCGGCCTGCGCGCGCTGCTCCTCGCCGGTATAGAAGATCGCCGACCGGTACTGGCTGCCGATGTCGTTGCCCTGGCGCATGCCCTGGGTCGGATCGTGATGCTCGAAGAAGATGCTCAGCAGCTCGGCGTAGCTGATCGCGTCCGGGTCGAAGATCACCCGGACCACCTCGGCGTGGCCGGTCCGTCCGGTGCAGGCCTCCTCGTACGTCGGGTACGGGCTGATCCCGCCGGCATAGCCGACCGCGGTGGACCAGACGGTGTCGTGCTCCCAGAAGTCCTTCTCCGCGCCCCAGAAGCAGCCCATGCCGAACACGGCGGTCTGCAGCCCGTCCCGCTCGAACGGTTCGCGGATGCGGCGGCCGTTGACGTAGTGGGTCTCCGGCACCTGATAGGCATAGCCGTCCCGGCCACGCAGTGCCGTCTCGGCGGTGGGCAGGTCGGTATTCGGACGCAGGAACCTCATGCTGTCAAGGGTATGCGGGTCATCGGCCGGGAGTGGAATCGGTAATCGGATCGTCAGATCCGCCGGGCGGTCGCCGCGGTCAGGCCCGGCCCGTACCCTGAGGCCATGACGCAGTGGGGCATCGACACTCTCTTCAACCCGGGCAAACGCCACATGGACGAGGAGAAGCGCCGGCTGCAGTCGACCCGGGAAGAGGTCGGTGATTCCTCCGGCGGCCGGCGGATCGACCTGGACGGCGGCAAGGTCACTTTGACCGGCCGGCCGGGCAAGGACGAGGCCGAGCAGGACGAAGCCACCGGCACCGAGCGGGACGAAGCCGGGCCGGACGAAGCCGAGCCGGCCGGAGCCGAGCGGGACGGAGCCGAGCCGGCCGGGAC